>DASWAC010000277.1:0-2619 GCA_036391335.1 Ktedonobacterales bacterium | reverse complement strand
CCACGATACGAGGCGCTGGACGCCCCGGCCCCTCTCAAAGTGAGATATGGTGTGTGGCGAAACCGGCCAGCAGACGGCATACGGTTGGGGTGCAATACGGGTGCGATCCCGAGCCGGCGCCCCCTTAGCTCGCCCGCACGATGTGCGCTGCTAGCGCTTGGTGGCGTCGAGTGAGGCCGCGACTCGCCGCAGGCGCGCCTCGGCATCCGCCGCCACGGCATCTAGCTCCGCGTTACCCACGATGCCGAGCATCGCTTTCGGGTCGGCGAACTCCACACGCGTCCCGGCGTCCGTCTCGCGAACCACGACATTGCAAGGCAGCAGCAGTCCAATCTCTGGCTCCGTGCTCAGTGCCCGGTGCGCCAGGGGTGGGTTGCACGCGCCGAGGATCATGTAGGCCGGCATGTCAACGTTGAGCTTCTCGCGCAAGGTCTTCTTGACGTCAATCTCCGTCAAGACGCCGAAGCCTTCCACTTTCAGCGCATCTTTCACCAGGGCCATCGCCTCGTCATATGAGGCAGGTAATGTCGTGCCGAATCCGTACGGGGTGCCCATCGTAGTGCTCCTCCTGGGTAGCCATGTCATCATAAGTGTGTGTGATCCAGCGGCTGGCTGGCTTCGTGAGTGCTGGTGTCGTGGCCATGCGCCGCGAGCGCGAGCCAGTCTGAGACGCCTCCAGACTGCACGGCCAGAACATCATGACCTAGCGCGGAGACGATGCTAGCGGCCATCGAGGCGCGATGCCCGGTGCGGCAGATCGTTACGACCGGCTGGCCGCGTGGAATCTCGTGGAGATGGCGCATGAGGTCTCCGATATGGATGTGTTGGGCGCCGGGGAGGTGGCCACTGCCCCATTCTGTTGCGTCGCGCACATCCAGCACGTGGAGCGGCTCGCTCCGCAGGCGCGCATAAAGCTCCCGCACCGTCACGGCGCCAAAGTGGCCGGTGGGGAATCCAGCCGCCTTCCAGGCGGGAATGCCGCCCTGCGGGTAGCCATGGAGCCGCTCGTAGCCGATGCGGATGAGCTGGGCCGCGCCTTCCTTGCGCCCCGCCTCATCCTCCGTGAGCAGCATGAGTGGCTTGTTGAAGGGCAGCAGCCAGCCGGCATAAATGCCAAATGACGCATCTAGCTCGATATTGAGCGCGCCAGGGATATGCTCCCGGGCAAACGCGCGCCGGGGCCGGCCATCAAGCAGAGGAATGCCTTGATTCAGACCTTTGCGCACCTCATGTGGCTGCAATGGCGTCAGATCTGGGACGTCCCCGAGAATGCGTGGGCCCCGCTGATTGATGTCGCCCATGTACTGGTAGTAGGCGGGATAGACTCCGTAGCCGGCAAGCTGCGTGCGCACGAAGTCTGCCTCGTCGCCAAGGAGGGCGGCGGGATTCGCCTCGCGCTCTCGCCTGATGGTGCTGCTGTGGGCAGGTGAGCCGGTCATGGTGGCGCCACAAAAGGAGCCCGCGCCATGAGTCGGGTAGACACTGGCGTCGTTTGGCAGCGTATCGAGCAGGCGGTGCAGCGAGTGGAACTGGTCGCGCGTCAGACTGAGTGTCATGCCTGGGCTGACGAGGTCAGTGCGCCCAGCGCTCCCCACCAGTAGACTGCCGCCGGTGAACACTGCGGAAGCCTGGCTGTTGCCTGCCTCATAGACGGCATAGCTGACATGGTCAGGCGTATGACCTGGGGTGGCAAGCACGGTGAATGTGAGCGAGCCGACCTCGACACGATCTCCATCGCGCACGCCCAGGTGCTCATAGCGAAGCTCGGCGCTGGCCGCATTCACGATGGTGGCGCCGGTGCGCTCGCGAAGCTCGAGCGCGCCAGTAACATAATCGTTGTGGACGTGGGTCTCGAAGATATAGGCGATGCGCGCGTCCAGTGCCCGCGCCGCCGCGAGGTAGATCTCGACATCGCGACGTGGATCAACGACCGCCGCGATATGGGTGGCCTCATCAGCGATGAGATAGGACTGGTGTCCCAGTCCATCGAGAAAGAACTGCTCGACACGCATATGGTGCTCCTCGTGTCAGTCGTTGGCCGTCTCGGGCGCCGGCGGCACCTTGCGACAGTCCGCTGCGCCCGCTCGACCTCATTCCAGCGGCAGGCCGTGCATACGCCACACCGTGGTGCCCCCGGTGACATTGACGACCTGGGTCACGCCTTGCTTCTGGAGGAATCGTGCCGCAGTAACACTGCGGTTGCCACTCTGGCAGATGAGTAATATCTCACGGTCGCGGGGAAACTCAGACACGCGTGAGCTGATCTGGCTCAGCGGGATATTCTTCGCCCCTTTGGCGTGTCCTGAGCGGTATTCCCAGACCTCACGGACATCAACCATCACAGCGCCCGGCGGCTTGCCAGACATGCGCTCCCATGCCTCACGCGGATTCACCGATGTGACGCCTGCCCCACCACCGAAGAGTCGGTTCAACATGCTGCCTCCAGAGCTTGTGGCTCATGCTCAAACTGGGTCATCGTGATCTCTGTATCGGTGACACCGTGCGACAATCGCAAAACGGGTGTCACATTGATATATTACTACATAAGCATAAAAGAATGTAATTGTCAAGAAGCAACACCTCCTGCGCTGCTCATGCCGTTCCCTGGGGGCCGGCGTC
>DASWAC010000276.1:0-10370 GCA_036391335.1 Ktedonobacterales bacterium | reverse complement strand
GCTCACTGGTCATCCGGGACGGCATGCGCAAGCGTATTCCCGGCCGG
Organism: Ktedonobacterales bacterium; assembly: GCA_036391335.1. Lineage (GTDB taxonomy): Bacteria > Chloroflexota > Ktedonobacteria > Ktedonobacterales > JADMIN01 > DASWAC01. Next base: position 10,323 of record DASWAC010000276.1, on the reverse strand, counting down.
GAAACCGCGCGCGGCGATGTGGTGATCGTGGCTGAGGGCGACCGTGTCCCAGCCGACGGCATCGTGCTGGAGGCGACCAACCTCCTGGTAGACGAGTCACTTTTGACGGGTGAGTCCGTTCCCGTGCGCAAAGTCGCGCTGACTCCGGCCGCGATCAGTGACGCTGCGCCGGCGAGCGAGGAATCCATCGCACCGCCAGAGCATCCGGGAGGCGATGACCTGCCCTACGTCTATTCGAGCACACTGGTCGTCGGTGGCGTGGGTCTCGTCGAGGTACGCCAAACGGGCCCGCGCGCCCAGATCGGACAGATTGGCCGTGCGCTGCATGAGGTGCCGGTGGAGCGCACACATGTCCAGCAGGAAGTGACCCAGCTGGTCAAGGTGCTCGCCATTGGCGCGTTCGCGCTGTGCATACTGGTGCTGCTGGCCTATGGCATCCTGCGTGGCCACTGGCTCGCTGGAGTCCTGGCAGGCATCACGCTGGCCATGGCAGTCATCCCCGAGGAGTTCCCGCTTGTCCTCACGCTCTTCCTGGCCCTTGGGGCCTGGCGACTGGCGCAGCGACACGTGCTGACACGCCGCATGCCTGCCATCGAGACCCTGGGCGCGATGACCGTGCTGTGCAGCGATAAGACCGGAACGCTGACACAAAACCGGATGTCGGTGGGCAAGATCGCAGCGGCATCCAGCATTGAGCGCGACACGCCATATCTCGTCTATGATCCGGCGCTCCATCCCCACGAGCGTGTGGCTGAGCCCTTCTTTTCCGTCCTGCGGGTCAGCGCGCTCGCGAGCCAGACAACCCCGTTCGACCCGATGGAGCAGGCCCTACAGCAGCTGGCCCGGCAGTCACTTGATCCGTCCGGCCAGCTCGACGCTGATCTCGTCTTCATCCAGGAATATCCGCTGACGTCAGAGCTTTTGGCAGTGACGCGCGTGTGGGCAGTGAATAGCGTCGAGTCAGCGCACGCTACAGAGCCGCCCGCGGGCTTCTTGGTCGCGGCCAAAGGCGCTCCTGAAGCGATCGCGCGGCTCTGTGGGCTCGATGCTGAGCGGCGTGAGGCCCTGCAGCGTCAGACCGCCCAATTCGCTCAGCAGGGGCTCCGGGTGCTGGGAGTGGCCCAGGCAGTGGCTCCAGTTATGGGCGAGGCAGCAGCGCTGCCCGACACACCGCACGCGTTCTCATTCACGCTGCTCGGCCTCATCGGACTGGCCGACCCTATCCGGCCTACAGTCCCCGCGGCGATGCGCGACTGTGACACCGCTGGCATCCGAGTCGTGATGATCACAGGCGATTACCCATTGACTGCCCAAGCCATCGGTGAGCAGATCGGGATGCTCGGGGCAAAGGGCGTCATCACGGGAGACGCGCTAGCCACGATGAGTGATGACGATTTGCGCCAGCATGCGCATGACTACACTATCTTTGCTCGCGTGGTGCCTCAGGAGAAGCTACGGCTGGTGAAGGCGTTACGAGCTCGTGGCGAGATCGTTGGCATGACCGGTGATGGAGTGAACGACGCCCCGGCCTTGCGCGCTGCCGACATTGGCGTGGCCATGGGCGGGCGCGGCACGGATGTCGCGCGTGAGGCGGCGGCGCTCGTCCTGCTGGATGACGATTTCACTTCGATTGTCGAGGCGGTGCGCGGCGGCAGACGTATCTTCGACAATCTACGCAAAGCCATGGCCTTCATCTTCGCGGTGCACATCCCCATCGCCAGCCTTGCGCTCCTCCCGGTGGTCTTTGGCTGGCCCACAATCCTCATGCCAGTGCATATCGTGTTCCTCGAATTCATCATAGATCCGGCATGCACACTTGTGTTCGAGTCGGAGCCGGCCGAGCCTGACGTCATGCGCCGGCCACCGCGAAACCCACATAGTCGTCTCTTCAGCCGGCGACTGGTGACGCTCAGTGTATTGCAGGGCATAAGCGTCCTGGCAGCAGTGCTGACCGTCTTTCTCGTGGCGCTGCAGCTCGGCCAGACCGCCGCGGAGGCACGTACCCTCGCCTTCGCCACGCTGGTGGTGGCGGACCTCGCGCTCATCCTCGTGAACCGCTCGTGGACGCGCGTGATCCTCAGCACACTACGCTCACCCAATCCTGCCCTTTGGCTGGTCGTCGGGGGCGCGGCAGTGACCCTGGCGATCGCGATCTATGTACCATTCGTCGCCAGTCTGTTCCATTTCGCTGTGCTGCACCTTACCGATGTGCTTATCTGCCTCGGGGCCGGCATCGCCAGCATTCTCTGGTTCGAGGCGCTCAAGGTCATCCAGAAAAGGGTGAAAGCTACGCCGGTGGGAGGGGATACCGCGACTGTCTGAAATGACTGCACTATGACTGTGCCGCTCCCCACGACGGTGCGGCGCAGGTGCCTGGTGGTGAGACAGGTGGAAAGCGCCATGAAGCAGGTAGACGTCCAGAACATGGACGCGGGGTTGACCGAGGCCGAGGCTCAGCGGCGGCTTGCCAGCGGCCAGGGCAACACCATGCCGGTGCGCACCACCCGCACCTATGTGCAGATCTTCCGCGAAAATCTCTTTAACTTCATCAATATTGTCCTCTTTGGCCTGGGCATCGCGCTCGTGCTGCTTCACCACCCCACGGACGCCGCCATCTCCGTTGGGGTGATCATGGCGAATGTCCTGGTCAGCATCGTGCAGGAGATTCGCGCTAAGCGCATTCTCGATCGCATCGCAGTGCTCACGCGCCCGAACGTGACCGTGGTGCGTGATGGTGTCGAGCGCGAGATTCCACCTGACGGCCTGGTGGTGGGCGATCTGATCGCCTTTGGCGCCGGTGACCAGATGCTCGTGGACGGACGGCTCACCGATAATGGTGCGGAAATCCATGTCGAGATGGATGAGTCCCCGCTCACCGGCGAGTCACATCTCGTTAGCAAGCACATGGGTGACCCCATCTACTCCGGGAGCTTTTGCGTCTCAGGCAGCGCACGCTACGTGGCCGAGCGCGTAGGCGCGGCCAGCCTGGCAAACCAGATCACACGGGGTGCGCGCCAGTTCCGGCGCATGAGCACGCCATTGCAGAGCCAGATCAACCTCGTCATCCGTGCTGTGCTGTTGGTCGTCGTCTACATCGAAGTGCTGCTGGTCATTGACTCGGTCCTGAACCGAAATGGCCTCGTCCAGAGCGTGCAGCAGTCTGTTATTATCGCGAGTCTCGTGCCTAATGGGCTCTTGCTCTCCATCGCGCTCGCCTATGCCATTGGCGCGGTGCGCATCATAGGCTATGGCGCGCTGGTGCAGCAGGCGAACGCGGTGGAAGCGCTCAGCACGGTGGACGTGCTCTGCCTCGACAAGACAGGGACCCTCACTGTGAACCGCCTGCTCCTCGATGGCATCTATCCAGTGGGCCTCTCTGAAGACGAGCTGCGCCAAATCCTCGGCACGATGGCCCATAGCGCGACCTCGCGCAACAAGACCACCGAAGCCCTTGCCCGTGCTTGCCCTGGATCACCACATCCCACCATCGCGGAAGTGGCGTTCTCTTCCGAACGCAAATGGAGTGCGCTTGCCTTTGACGAGGCTCCCGGGGGCTCATCCCTCCAAGGATGGTATTTTCTCGGCGCGCCCGAGGTGCTTGCCGCGCACGTGCCGTCGGACTCCACCGCGCCTCTCGAAGGGCTGCTCACTCAGATGACCAGCCAGGGGCTGCGCGTGCTCATGGTCGCTCATGCGCCGGCGTCGGCCTCGGCCACTACGGCCGGCGAGGAGCCTGAGCTGCCCGAGGCGATAGAGCCGCTCGGCCTCTTCAGCCTGCGTGACGAGCTGCGCCCAGAGGCGCAAAAGACGCTGACGGCCTTCGTGCGCGCGGGCGTGCAGCCAAAGATCATCTCCGGCGATGATCCACGCACCGTGACGGCTTTGGCCACCCAGGCCGGCCTGATGGGCGGTGAAGGGGATGCGACGGAGGGTCGGGGCGTCCTCACCGGGCCACAGCTGGAGGCCATGAATGATGACGAGCTGGAAGCGGCGGCTGAGCATGCCACGATCTTTGCCCGTGTCTCACCGCACCATAAGGAGCGACTCGTCGAGGCGCTGCAGCGACGAGGGCACTTCGTTGCCATGATCGGCGACGGCGTGAATGATGTGCTCTCGCTCAAGAAAGCAGAAGTTGGGATCGCCATGCAGAGTGGCAGCCAGGCCTCCCGCAGCGTGGCCGATATTGTGCTGATGAACGACTCGTTTGAGTCGCTCCTGCCGGCCGTTGAGGCGGGGCAACGCATCATCAACGGCATGCAGGATATCTTGAAGATCTTCCTCACGCGGATCAGCACCATCGCGCTGGTCATCGTCTCAGCCTGGCTCATCGGCATCTTTCCGCTCTCGCTGCGCCATGGCTCCATGGTCACGTTGCTCACTGTCGGCATTCCGTCCATTGCGTTGGCGCTATGGGCGCGCACTGGGCCAGCCGCCACGGAAAAGCTGGTGCGACAGCTGCTGCGCTTTGTCGTGCCGGCCGCGCTCACTACCAGCCTGCTCAGCCTCCTCCTCTTCTATGGGCGACTGACGCTGCCCATCGTGATGCGCACCGCCGGCCTCTCACGGACGCCACCCGGCGAGTTGTCCGATCTCGTCACCGCGACCGTGCCAGCGGCGCAAACGACTCTCACTGCGTTCTTGGTGACCTGTGGCGTCCTGCTGATCCTCTTTGTGGACCCACCCGCGCGCTGGTGGGCAGTCGCGAATCCCTACGTGGGCGATTGGCGTCCGGTAGCCCTCGTCATAGGCATGCTGACCGCGCTCGTCGCCTTCTTGCTCCTGCCGCCACTGCGGGCTTTCTTCTCCCTGGCGCAGCTCTCGGCGCTTGACCTGCTGACCGTGGCCGTGGCGGGCACACTCTGGCTGCTCATCGTGCGCACTATCTGGCGCACTGAACTGATGGATCGCTTCTTGGGGGTCAAGCGAGAGACCGCCAAGTCGAAGCCCACGAGCGCAAATGTCTGAGCTATTGAGCCGTTCGGTTGCCTCGCTTCCACAAGGCGTGTGTCCTTCGTGACAAGGGTGGGCCATGGTGTGACAGGCGAGTGATATGCGTGACGTATGCCTAATTCGGCGACCTCGCCAAAGCGGGGCGAATTTGGCACCTGAGCCAGGCTCCCCTCTGCTGGGATGTTCAAGCGCATCGCGAGGCGTCAGTCTTGTGGCACAGGATGCGCCACTCAAGCGATGGAAGGAGACAACGTATGGCCACGGTCATTGGGTTATTTGAGCACGGTCGTGACGCAAATACGCTCGTGGAAGACCTCAAGCGCAAAGAGTTCACCATGAGCCAGATTGGCGTGGTGGCACGCCATGAAGTCCTCAAGGAGCACGGCCTCGACATCACGAGCGGGACAGAGGTGGGCGTGATCACGGGCGCCACCACAGGTGGAATTGCCGGGCTCTTGATCGGGCTGGGGTCGCTGTTGATCCCAGGCTTGAATATCGTCGCGGCGGGAACCTTTCTCGTGGCGGTAGGTGCTGCGGTGTTGGGCCTGGTTGGCGGCGCGGTGGCTGGCGGTCTGGTTGGGGCTCTTGCCAGCTTCGGGCTCTCTGAAGAGCGTGCCCATCGGTTTGCGGAGGGAGTCAGCGCGGGCCACATCCTCGTAACGGTCCAGACAACGCCAGAGCGCACGCAAGAGGTCGTGGAGATGATGAACGCGCGGTCGGCCGTCGAGGTTGACGTCACTGGCGGGCCTGAGAGCACGCTGGTCGCGCCGGCCGTCGTCGCAAGCGCCCATGCGTGAGTCGTGGCAGGAGCATATCCCTTGTGCTACGCATGAGGCATGGGGACAGTACCCTCAGGTGTCCCCGAAGACACCTTGAGGATGAGATGAGACGTTGATCGCCTCTTCTTGGGAAAGGAAACAAGAGACTATGTCACAGATGACCAGAACCAGGGCTACCAAGCCCCCCATGAGCAACCTCAGCTACGATGTCCTCACCGTCCTTCAGAACAAGCTCGAGGCAGTCGCTGCCTATGAGCTCTACCTCAAGGACTGTCAGGAGTCGGGCGATACCGAGTGCCAGACGCTCGTCGCGGAGCTAAAAGCCGACGATGAGCGCCATGTCGAGCGGCTCCGCAAAGAGCTGGAGCGCATGGTGCGCGCTGGCAAGTTTCACTAGGGATGCCAGTAGGAGGGGAGGCGCAGATCGCGCGGCAGGTGAGACGCCAATGGCCCAAAAAGGTCACAGTGCGGTCACAGCCGGGCCTGAAGGGCAAAAATGCCTTTACATTGCCGCCGTGATCTGTTATGCTCCAGAGTGTCCGGAACGACACGACGAGGGCAGCGCCGCTCACACAAATTGGCCCTCACCACTGACTATCGTTCCCCAGTGTTGAGGTCGTGAGTAACTTCCCAGCGTGACCATGCAAGGGAAGCCTGCCAAGTCCAGACATGTGAAAGGCCGCTCCTTTCACACACATGGCAAACATCTCGCTCACCATGAGGCTGAAAAGCCCAGATGAGCGAGATGTCTTTTATTGCCTATCACTCTCGGCGTGGCTCAGGCTGCCAATGCCAAAGAGATGACCTGCGCGACAGGGCGCGGCGATCCTAGCTCTTGGGTCGTCTCGATCGCCACAGCTGCGTCACGGCAGTCATGCCAAAGATGCCGACGCCGGCGAGGTCCGCGAGCAGGAGGAGCCCGAGAGGAACCTCCCAGGGCGTGCCGCGAGTGGCCACGATGAGCAGCGCTGCCGTGATGGCGAGGGCGGCGGCCAAGACGGCTATCACTACACGATTGATCAGCAGCTCCATCTGTGATAGATAGGGCGTAAAGCTAGATGGCTGCACGCTCACCTCGAAGCCGCCGCGCTCGATGTCGCCGAGGATTCTGTGAACCTGACGAGGCAGCTCGAGTCCCATCTGGAGCGAGTCCACACTGGCAAGCAGGAGCTGCTTGAGCCACTCGCCCTGAGAGAATCGCTGGCGCATCAGGTCTTCCGCCATTGGCGCGTAGACATCCATGAGATTGAAGGTGGGATCCACCTCGGCGCCTAGTCCCTCACCCATCACGATCGTCTTGACGAGCAGCGCCAGGTCCGGCGCGAGGCGCAAATGGTGCCAACGCAGCACATCCAGCAGCTCAGAAAGCATGAGGCCAAGCTTGACTTCCCCCAGCTTGCGATCCGAATAGCGTGCCAGCAGCCGCTGCATGTCACGACGTAACGCGTTTCGGTCGACATGGGGCTGCGCCACGCCAAGCTCCAGCATGACATCGGCGAGCAAGCCGGCATCTTTGCGCACGATCGCGACGACCAGACGGACGAGCAAATCGCGGGCGGTGCTATCTACCTCCCCGACCATGCCAAAGTCAATGAGACCAATGCGCCCACTTGGCTCGACAAACACATTGCCGGCGTGTGGGTCCGCATGGAAGAAGCCGTGCTCGAGGATCATGGTCAGCAGCAGGCGGGCCGCACGATGAGCGACCTCGCTGCGGTTGAGGCCTGCGGCATCGAGGCTGGCAACATCGGAGATCTTGATGCCACGAATGCGCTCGATGGTGAGCACGCGCGAGGTGGTCGTCTCCCAAAACACCTTGGGGATATGGATGTCGGGCTCCTCAGCGAAGTTGTCGGCGATCCGCTCGAGATTGCTCGCCTCGCTGAGATAGTCAAGCTCGCTGCGCAGTGTCTGCGCGAATTCTTGGGCGATGGCCAGCAGGTCGTAGAACCGGGCGACCTCCCAATGACGGCTAGCTTTGACCGCTAGATCAACGAGGATATGGAGGTCTTCCTCGATCTGCTCCACCACGCCCGGGCGGCGCACTTTGACGACGACCTCGGTGCCGTCCGCGAGCGTCGCCGCATGCGCCTGGCCAATGGACGCGGCTGCCAGCGGGGTCATCTCGAAGCTGAGAAACGCCTCCTCCACAGGGCAGCCGAGCTCTTCGGCAAGGACGGACGCGACCTGCTCCGCGGGAACCGGCTGCGCCGCATCTTGCAGCTTGGCGAGCTCCGCACGGTAGCCCTCGGGGAGGAGATCGCCGCGTGTCGAGAGAATCTGCCCTAGCTTGATGAAGGTGGGTCCAAGCTCCTCGATGGCTATCCGCACCCGTTCCGGACCCGTGACTGGCTTAGCACGTTGGCTCGCGCCAGATGCGGAGCGCCCTTCGCGGCCCAGAGCGCCAATGAGGAAACCGAGACCATTTCGGGCCAAAATCTCGATGATTTGGCGCGAGCGTGCTGGCCGATCTCGGCGCATGACCTGCGGCTGCGTGGCCATGTGGGACCAACCCTCCCCTCATCATGGGCCGTAATGCGCGAGCGGGATAAGGAGTCGTCCGTGACTCCTTATCCCGCCGATAGCGATGCCGTCAGTGTGCTGTCCTAGCGTGTGGCAGGCACTTTCGCGACGTGCAGCGGGATGGTCTTCGGCTTCGACTCTTCGCTCTTGGCGACCCGAATCACGAGGACCCCATGCTCATAGTCCGCCGAGACGTTGCTCTCATCAATCTTCGAGGGGAGCGTGATCGTGCGTACCATCTCTGGCGCATGACGCTCGATACGCTCACGCCTGAGGTATGTGCCCTCATCCTCATGCCGCGCGTGGACTCGGCGCCCCACACGAATCGTCACCGCGTTCTCTGTCGCGGAGACATGGACGTTCTCCGGCTTGATTCCGGTGAGCGAGGCTTCGATGATATACTCATTCTCAGTCTCGATGAGGTCTACTGGAATCGAGCGTGCCATGATCATGAGCCGATCGGGCGAGAGAGTGCCCTCATCGAGGAAGCGACTCACTGCCTCACGGAGTGGCACAAACACATCAAACGGGTCGCGTGACGTCATACTCATATCGTGCCTCCTTAAGGGGATAGCTCCGGCGCGAGACTTCGTGCCATCGCTTGCAGTTACCAGCATAGGGCTGCCGGGTCACAACGTCGTCTCCAGCGGGTATCGCCGTATCACCGTGACATCACGGCCCGCTTCACCTGCCAGAGAGGCGGGCGCCTCAGGGTCTTGCCGACCCGTGAAGCAGCTGTGACCCAGTTGGGCTGGTCGTGTGGCCCATGTGACCTGACCGGCCTACCCTCTCAGTGGTCCTTGCCCTAGTCATGCGAAGCAGTTCCCGCAGCGTCGAAGGGAGATAACCTTGATGGCGACCCCCTCCCCACGCGCGCCAAGCGCTCCCACGCCTGAAGACGACCGCCTCTTTGCACCCGGTGGCCTGTCCACGGAAGAGGCACGACAGCGTCTCGCCCGCTTTGGTCGCAATGAGCCGGCGCCGACCTCTCGTGGGGCTGGCGCCGGACAATTCTTCCTGTTTCTGACCAACCCGCTGGTGCTGATCCTGCTGGCCGCTAGCGTCATCTCCGCATTCACCGGCGACCGGGTCAATGCCGCGATCATCGTGCTGATGGTCGTGCTCAGCGTCACCCTCAACTTCGTGCAGGCTTTTCGGTCTCAGCGGGCGGCAGAGCGCCTGCGTAATCAGGTAGCACCGACGGCGACCGTCATGCGAGATGGCGCGTGGGCCGAGCTTCACCGTGCTGAAGTGGTGCCAGGAGACTTGATCCGCCTCTCGGCCGGTGACCTGGTGCCCGCGGATGCGCGCTTGATCGAAGTGCATGACCTGCACGTACAGCAAGCTGCCTTGACGGGCGAGTCCCTGCCAGTGGAAAAGGTCGCCTCGACAGCGCAGCCGCACACCGCGCAATCGCCCGCTGACGCCCTCGATATGGTGTTTCTGGGCACATCGGTCATGAGTGGCGTTGGAATCGCCAGTGTGATCACCACAGGCAGGGCCACGGTTCTCGGTGAAGTCGCGGGCCGCCTGGTGAAACGCGCACCTGAGACGGAGTTCGACCGCGGGCTCCGCCATTTCGGCTTTCTCATTCTCCGTGCGGTGATCCTCTTGGTGCTCTTCGTCTTCCTCGCGAGCCTGGTGGCCAAGCACGCGCCGCTGGAGTCCCTCCTCTTCGCGATCGCGCTGGCCGTTGGCTTGACACCTGAATTTCTGCCCATGATCACCACCGTGACTCTTGGCCAGGGAGCGCTCCATATGGCCAAGCGCAAGGTGATCGTCAAGCATCTGGCCGCGATCCAGAACTTCGGTAGCATCGATATCCTCTGCAGCGACAAGACGGGCACGCTCACGACCGGCGAGATGATCCTCGAGAAATCACTGGACCCCTACGGAGCCGAGTCACCGCTGCCTCTGCTGCTGGCAAGCATTAATAGCCGTTTTGAGACCGGGATGAAGAGCCCGCTGGATACCGCGATCCTCGCGCGAGGCGACAGGGAAAGCGAATCCTATCACAAGCTCGACGAGCTTCCATTCGACTTCGAGCGACGCCGGCTCTCGGTCGTGGCTC
>DASWAC010000275.1:0-4477 GCA_036391335.1 Ktedonobacterales bacterium | reverse complement strand
GTGCCCGAGGGCGAGACGGTGCCCGCGTCGGGGGTCGCGCCGTCGGTCCAGATCTGTGTCGTCTGGGTGGGGAAGAAGAGCTGGCCGTTGGCTCCCTGCACGCCCGAGAGGCCCTGCTGCTGCGACGTGCTCGTGCTCCCGCCACCGAAGCCGAGGGCCGCCATCACATTCCCCGCCACCAGGCTGCCCACCGTGGTGGAGACCGCCAGGAAGACGATCAGCAAGAGTGTGAAGACACCCCCCATCGCGGCGCGATACTGAGGGTTGGTCTCCCACCGGTCCTGAAACTGGTGGATGAGTCGGTCGAGTGGATTCTCTTCGTGCATGGAACGCCTCTGAGAAACGTCCAGACAGCAAGCTGCCTGCACCTCGTGCGCACCCTCATGATATCAGATATCGCGGAGACAACGGGCCAATCTCTCTGGCTCTCACTCGGGACCAGCCTCCAGCTCGCCTCGTCAAGATGACCCTTTACCGCTACAATGGCAATGCGCCATGCACCGGCCGCGTGAGCGTGTGGGCATCGAGGGAGGGCGACGGTGCTAGAGAGGTATGACCCGGCGACAATAGCGCGCACGGGCGGCAGCGGGCGAGGTCGGGTTATCCTGGTGGTCGTGCTGGCGCTGATCGTGCTGGCGGCAGGTGGCGGCTTCCTGGGGGTCGCGTCGGCGCAGGCCAGCGGCCCGGCGAGTGCCGCCCAGCAGTTTTGCCAGGATCTGCAAGCCCATCGCTATGACGACGCATGGTCGCTGATGTCGCCGGACCTGCAGGCGGCCACGCCGCGCGCGATGCTGGCCTCACTGGGCCAGTGGCACGACCAGCTCGACGGGACGATAGGCGCCTGCGACACGCATACCCTCACACGCGAGTCCGATCCATTCGCGCCGTTTTCCGCCACCACGACGCAGGTCAGCCTGCGTGTCAGGCGCAACGTAGCCTATGCCGGCGCGCTGACCATGACCCGCGCGAGCGCGGGCTGGCGCATCAGCAAGCTCGACATGGCCGCAGTGGGCTCCGACCTCTCAGGGCTGGTGGTGGCCGACCGCTTCTGCACGGCGGTCTCGGCCGGGCACTTCGACCAGGCATACGACAGCCTCTCAGCGCGGGCCCGCGCGCTCATCAGCAAGGACGCCTACACCGCTTCCTTCACCAGCGCCCTCACCACCTCAAATGCCCGTGTCACGGGGTGCGCGCTCAGTGTGAGCACCTTCACCCTCGACACGCGCGGCGCGCAGGTGGATGCCACCGTGCAGCTTCAGGTGCAGGGCGTCACGGCAGGCGGCGTAGTGCAGGCGCCCTTGCGGCTGGTGGTCACCAAAGACGCCACCGGCTGGGGAGTGGACGAGGTGCGCGCCAGCGTGGCAGCGCCGAGCTGATGGGCAGGTCGCGGCGTCAGTTGGTTTGACGCTCCGCATCGCGTGTGCTACTCTCTTCCTTGTAAGGATCGGCGGGCGATCGCGCAACGAGGCGCGATTATGTAAGGTATGATGAGGTATCCCACGGGACCGAGGGAGCGCCCAATGGGTCTGCGTCAGCTATTGGTTGGAATCGTGCGCCGGCTCGCAGCGCGCGGGCGACACACTGAGGTTCCTACCTCCGCCACGAGCGCGATGAGCCGCGCCATGCCCACCCCGCTCTTCGTCAGCTGGCTCGACGACGCGCGTAAGCTGCGCCCCGCGCGCCCCGCGCCGCCCACCACGGTCACGCTCAGCCGGGCTGCGCTGCTGCGCCCGATGCGCTTCGTGGCGGACGCCTCACGCGCGGCCTATCGCGAGACCGGTCCCACGCTCGGTGAGAGCGGCGCGCCCGCACGGCAAACACAGCCGCTGGCGCACGCCCCCATGCCGGAGCCCGCGCCGGCCCAGCCAGAGTTGCCAGTTCCGGATATCGAGACGCCAGACATTGATTTTCTCGCCGCGTCGCCAGAGGCGCTGGCCAATCTGACCCCAGAGCAGCGGATGCTGCTGCGCATTCGCTATCTCGTGCGCAAAGGGGTCTATAATGAGGGCTTCAGAGCGAATATCCCGCAGCAATATCGCCACAGCCTCGGCATTGACGAGCCTCCCACGAGCTGAGCCCTTGGATGCCACGTATGCCGCCCGCCGGGTGTGAAAGACATCTGCCTGCGCCGGGGCGTGCCGCGTCACGCGCATGGGGTGCCGGCTGCCGCCGGTGTTGCTTGCCATTGCCATCGTGCGGCGCGCGAAATAGAATGACTATCCACCCACCAGATATGCGACCAGTCATGTCGCGTGAGATGGTGTAGGCGCTGCTCTCGGTCTTGAAAGACTGGAGCATCGTGCGGAGCGCCTGAAGGGGCACACCTGCCAAACAGGCAGTGCTGGCCGGTTATCTGACTCAAGAGACGATCGCAGAGGATGTCATGGCTGAGCACGACGAAGAGATGGAGCTCGAAACCGCGGAGCCGTCTGGCCCCTTGCTCAGCGCTGCCACACCCGACTACCTCACCGCGCTGCGCCGTGGCCGGGGCGCGGCCTTTGCCGATCCGCTCTATGGCGTGGTGCGAGTGGCCGAATGGGCCGCCGCGCTGCTGGCCACGCCGCCATTCCAGCGACTCGCGGGCGTCTCGCTCTCGAACGTGCCCGGCCCGCTCCTCTTCGGCCATGCGTTTCCCAGCCGGCTGGAGCACTCGCTCGGCGCCTATCACCTGGCCCGGCAGGCCCGCCCGCGTGACCGCATCCTCCAGGCGGCGGCGCTGGCCCACGACCTGGGGCATGGTCCCTTCTCGCACCTGAGCGAGCCCGCCCTGCGCGAGTGCCTGCACATGAGTCACGAGGAACGGTCCGGCCATCTGCTGGCCCTGGTGCGCGACGCCCTCTCGCCTGCCACGCTGCGCAACCTCTCCTGGCTCGACTGGGAAGAGGTCGCCAGGCTCATCAACGGGCATGGCTCCGACGGCCGGGGCGCGCTGCTCTCCGGCACGCTGGACTTCGACAATATTGACAACGTCGCCCGCTTCAAGCTCATGGCTGACCTCGGTGAGCCGTCGTATGAGCCGGTGGCGCTGGCGCGCGCGCTTCGCCCATCACCCGGCGCGAGCACGACGGATGGGCTGGTGCCGGCGGCGTTGCGGGCACATCAGGGCGCCTATCTGCTCCCAGGCCACACCGAGCCAGCCGTCGCCTGGCTGCGTGACCGCGAGATCGTCTATGGCTTCCTGCATACCACGCATCACAACCTCGTCTGCAACGCGATGTTGCGTGCCTCCATTGACAGCGCGCTGGCCACAGGCTATCTCGACGCGGCTTTCTTCGCGCTGACCGATGCCGAGGCGCTGGAGTCCCTCGCGAGCGCGCCTGACGCGGGTGTCGCCATGCTGGCGGGGCTGGCGCGAGCGCGTGCCTTCTATGAGTGCGTGTGGGAAGGCGAGTGCGCCCCGCATGTGGAGGCGCTGGCACACACGCTCGGCGCTCGCGAGGCGCGCACGGCCCTGCGCCGCCGTCTGGCCGCCGAAGCCGGTCTCGCGCCGCACGAGGTGGTGATCGCGGCGCAGCTTTCGTCGGCGTGGCGGGCGCTGCCGCCGGTCGCACGTGGCGCCTCGCTGGAGCCCATTGTGCTGCCTCAGCCAGATGACACGCCCAGGCTGCTCCACGTCTTCTGCGCGCCTGGCGCCCCGGCAGACTATGTGCACCGGCTCAGGCTTGCGGCATCACGTCTGCTGCGGCCCCTTGGCGTCACGGCGGTGGAATATCCCAGCCTTCCCGTCGCCAGCTGGTAGCTCAGAGCACCTGGGCCAGCCGCGAGGGCAGCGTGAACGTGGGGGGCTGCATGCCGGCAGCTTGGGCGGCGCGCTCGCTCAGCAGGTCTATGGTCCGCGGTGGGACATAGCGCCCGCCGAGCGGAGTGGGATGAATGCCCGGCCCGTGATAATCGCTGCCGCCGGTGGGCACTAGGCGATGCGCTCGCGCTAGCGCCACCAGCCGCGAAACCGTGGCGTCGTCATACTGCCCGTAGTAGCATTCCAGCCCCACCAGCCCGGCGGCCAGCAGCTCTGGCAGCACCGTATCCTCCAGGCCGGGGATGGTCGCGGGATGCGCGATGGCCGCGATGCCGCCCCCACTCTGGATCAGCCGGACGGCCTCCACCTGCGTCAGCCCGACGCGCGGCGCGTAGCCTGGCATGCCAGGGCTCAGCCAGCGGTCGAAGGCATCTGGCACGCTGGTTGCATAGCCGTGAGCGATGAGCGCGCGGGCCAGGTGTGGCCGCCCCACTGCGCCGTGCGCCAGGGCGCGCACTTCGTCCCAGGTAATCTCGCAGCCGGCGGCCCGCAGCTGTGCTACCATCCGCTGGCCACGCCGCACCCGCAGGTCGCGCAGCTCCGCCAGGGTCGTGCTGAGCGCCGCCTAACCCGCAAGAGCTGGTGAAGCCATTGGTTATCGCCTTTGGTGCGATCGGGATTGTCGTGGCGGGCATACAGAGCGACCTCGGCTCGATGGGGGTAATTATCGTCATGTTC
>DASWAC010000274.1:0-2279 GCA_036391335.1 Ktedonobacterales bacterium | reverse complement strand
CCGACGGGGAAGAGCCGCTGCGCGCGCAGCGTATCGGGAAGCAGGTCGAGCACTGTGCGACGGCCCTGGGGATCGGAGACCGTGGTGACAGTGGCGGCGGGCTTGTTGAGCAGCACCCAGGTGAGTGTCTCGGCGGGGCGTGCCTGCTGGCCGTCCACCGCGACCACATCGCGCGCGGGGTCTACTCGTGTGCCGGGGATGCGCACCGTCTCGCCGTTGACGCTCACGCGACCTGCCGCGATCAGCTCTTCCGCGTGCCGGCGCGAGGCCACACCTGCGCGCGCCAGATATTTTTGCAGGCGCTCACCCTGCTGCTCCTCGGCCATGCGTGTCTCCCTTCGCCAGATCATCGCATGCCTCAGGGGCGCCTGTCACCCTCATGAAGGAATGGCCACCAGATGCTCATAATATCCGCGATAGGCAGGTGGCAACAGGGCCGCGATGCGCTGAGCCATCTGCGTGGTGAGCGTGTCGAGCGCGGCGCGGCTGACCGGCGTGCCCAGCGCCGGGGTGAACGGCTCGCCAAACGTGACGGTGACGCGTGGCCGTCGCCATGGTCGCCAGCCGCGTGCGCGATGCCAGACGACCTCGGTGCCGGTGAGCGCCACCGGGACGACCTGGGCGCCTGAGCGCAGTGCCAGCCACGCGGGACCAGCCTGCAGCGGCAGCAACGCTGCGGGGTCTGGGGCGTGTGAGTAAGTCCCTTCTGGGAACACCAGCACGCATTCGCCACGCGAGAGCAGACTCAGCACTTTGCGCATGGCCTCGCGGTCAGACTCGCCACGCTTCAGTGGGATGGCGTCGACCATGCGGGCGGCCCAGCCTACGAAGAACCAAGAAAAGATCTGCACCTTGCCGACCAGCCGCAGCTCGCGGCGCAGGCGCAGCGCGATAGCCAGCGGATCCGTGTGGCCAAGATGATTGCTCACGAGCAGCGTCGGCCCGCTGCTGGGAACGCACTCGATGCCCTTGACTTCGAGTCGCATCGAGAGCCAGGTGACAGGCCGTGCCATTGCCCTGATGAACTCATACCTTCCGCTCACCCAGATCACACCCTCCACAGGGACACTACCAGTCACCGCTATTGTGGCACAACGAAATCCACAGTGCGACCCTCTTGTGCATCAGTGGCGCAGCGAAATGCCCCATGAGCTTGCGAGTGCTCGCTATAGCGCCGTACACTCCACATGGGATGGCGCTATGGGGTGGCCTTGCGGGCTGTGGCCAGATGGGCACGAGATGAGCAGACTGCACCGAGATTCCACATATGGCTTCCTTTCCCCGCAGCGCTCGTTCTGGCTACGTCGCCTGGGCTTTTCCAGCGCGGCGTTTTTGCGTTTGTGGTCATCACCGCACACATGCGACATACTTAAGAGTGCGTGATAGCGCCATGCCGGCAAAAAGGTCTCACTTCGAGATGGAGGTAACACCATGGGCGAGAGCCGATTGGACCAGCTTTCCGCGTTGGGCCAGAGCATCTGGTACGACAACATCAGTCGCGATCAGCTAAAGTCCGGGGAGCTGCAACGGCTGATTGATGAGGATGCCGTCGTCGGCGTGACCTCGAACCCCACCATCTTTGAAAAGGCGATTGACGGCAGCAACTATTATGATGCGGCGATCAAGCAGCTGGTTGCCAGTGGCCAGACTGACGAGAAAGTCATCTTCACAGCCCTCACCGTCGAAGACATCCAGATGGCTTGCGATCTCTTGCGCCCTACCTATGACCGCACGAAGGGCGAGGATGGCTATGTCAGCATCGAGGTCACGCCAGATGCCGCCAATGACACGAAGTCAACCATCTTCCAGACGCGCGCGCTGTGGAAGGCTGTGGGCCGCCCCAACGTGATGGTGAAGATTCCTGCGACCGCCGAGGGTCTGCCTGCCATCGAGCAGATGACCTATGAGGGCGTCAACATCAATATCACCCTCATCTTCTCGCTCGATATCTATGAGAAGGTCGCCCGCGCCTACATCCGAGGCCTGGGCTTCCGTCGCGAGGAGAAGCTCCCTCTCGACCAGATCCACTCCGTGGCGAGCTTCTTCGTGAGCCGCGTAGATACGCTGGTGGATAAGCAGCTCGATGCGAAGATCGCGGCCACCACCGACAGTGCCGAGCAGGAAAAGCTGCGGGGACTGCATGGGAAGGCCGCCATCGCCAATGCGCGGCTGGCCTATCAGAAGTACCTGCAAATCTTCAAGGGCGCGGAGTTCGCGCCTCTGGCCGCCGCCGGCGCCACCGTGCAGCGCTGCCTCTGGGCCAGCACCAGCACGAAGAA
>DASWAC010000273.1:0-4378 GCA_036391335.1 Ktedonobacterales bacterium | reverse complement strand
CTGAGTTCACTTCCTGGCCAGTCAGAGTATAGGGCGCTGCTGGTGGGGTGTCAAGGCAGCCTGGATGCAAGCGTGGTATGATAGACCACTGTTGCTCGCATGACGAGACGAGGAGGCAACATCTATGCGGCCGGTGCGGAACTCGGCGAAGGCGATCATCGTTCGCGATGGCTGCCTGCTAGCTATCAAGAAGGTCGACGAGGTGGGCTATTATTATATCCTGCCAGGTGGTGGGCAGGAGCCAGGCGAGACGCTGGCGGAGGCCGTGCGCCGCGAGTGTCTGGAGGAGATCGGCGCGGACGTGAGCGTCGGCGACCTGTGGCTGATTCGTGAGTACATCGGCAAGAACCACGAATTTGCCGAGGCGGATCATGACTTCCATGCCTTCGAGTTAATGCTTCGCTGCGCCCTCGTGACAGATGCTCAGCTGGGGGTCGGTACGAACATGGACGAGGGGCAGGTAGGCATCGAATGGCTCCCGCTGGCCAAGCTGGAAACCATCCGTTTCTATCCGATGGCGATCAGGCCCATCATTGTGAGGGCGCATAGCGCTGTGGGCGAAACCGAGCGCGGGCCGATCTATCTGGGCGACGTGAACTGAAGAGTGGACCTAAGTGTCGCTATCCATGTTTCGGCTGCTGTGTGGATGCCAGAAAGCGGCGTAGCTCATCGAGGGCAACATCCATAGAGTAGGGCTCTAGCTCGAACCTGATGAAGAGCGTGTCAGATCTGAGATGGACGCCATGCCACTGAGGGTGCCCTGACAATCTCACCTGCGCATCGACGTGGCCAGCCATGTCCAAGCGGCTGATCTGAATTATGGGCTCTGTTGCGTCCATTGGAATGAGCCGAACTGCCCCATCGTGTTTGAGTGTGAAACGACCAAGCGCATCAACAAAGTCGGCGAAGTCGAGGTAGTCGAAAGCCGCTTGCGGGTGACGGCCACGGAACCCTGGGCTCCAGACTTCTACTTCCGCCATCACCGCAAGTGGGCTAGAGCCCATATCCATCGCTGGCGCAGTCCTAAGATAACTCAGCCTGATACCTGATTTTCTGGTTAGCATTAGCGAGCTCCATTGGCCACGAGCCTCCATGTAATGAAGTGCGCTGCCTCAGCTAGTCGCAGTCCCACAGGAGTGTGATCGCGTCGCAGGTCAGGCAGCGGAAGAGATAGACGCCAATCGAGGACGCAATGCGGGCGTTTTCTGGCACATCAGGCCGAATGCCTTCCCAGACTTCGCGGCCATGCATGAGGCCCTCGATGCCCACGGCGTGGCTGGCAAAGAAGCGCGGGCCATCGCCATCACGCGCCAGCAGTGAGATCTCCGGCTGACCGACTTCCTTGGCGAAACACATGTAGTCGCCGCAATGCGCCGGCCAGAAGAAGTCCCGCCAGGTTATCACATGGGGTGTGCGGTGCGCCAACTCCGCGGTGCGCTCGTTAGCCAGCGCGGTGATCTCTTCCGTGGCGTGGCCTGGATGCAGCGCGCGCAGCTGCTCCACGACAGCGCGGCGGTCCAGGTCGTTGGTGGAAAGCCCCGCCGATTCAAGCGCACCAGAGGCCAGGCAGCCCTCGCACACGAATTTGATGCCTCGCCGCGTCCCATAGAATGGGCCACGATAGCCGGGGCCCTCGGTCCCGCACAGGGCGCAGGTCTGCGGCCCCGCCTCATAGGTCGAGAATTCGTGCGGGTGCGCGAAATAGCGGAAGGGGTGGCTCGTCGGCACGGTTGACACCCTACTGGCCTTGCTCCATGGGGAGGCGCTGGTTGATCTCGATGAGGGTACCATCGGGGTCGCGAAAGAAGGCCACACGGATGCCCCAGGCGGGCTGGTCCGCCGGCTCACCGAGGAAGACCACACCTTTGGCGCTGATCTCCTTGTGCATCGCGTCTACATCCGCGACCTCGAAGATGAGTGCCACGCGGTCCTGCGCCTCGGCTGCGGCAGGCATCTCCGCCGTGCCGACGGTCCGCGCCATCTCGCCACGCCCGAAGAATGCGATCATCACGGAGCCCGTGTTTACCTCGGCATAGTGCTCGCCGTCATTGAAGGCGGCAGGGAAGCCGAGCACGTCGTGATAGAACGCGAAGGTCTGGCTGAGATCGTTGACCAGCAGTCGGGTGAAGGTGTAGGTGAGGGGAGAATCGCTCATGATGGCTGCCTCCTGTGGGTGCGAAGCGGATGATGGGATAGGGCGCCCGCATGCCAATGATAGCACATTTGTTCTAGAGCGTCGAGGCGTGGTCCACCGCGCTCACGCCCCGATTGACGCCGCCCGCACGCCGCGCTATACTCAGGGGAAAGAGGCTCTGACCGGGAGGAGTAAGCGGCAGGCCCACACGCGCAGAGACGGGAAGCCACTGGCTGCGAGCTTCCCGCGACGCTGGGAACCGCTGAAGTCGCCCGTGAGCCTGTGAGACGCGCTCTCACACGGGATTCGCCCGTTATCGCGCATGATGAGGTGGCTGCGTTGACCCGCAGGCCATGAATCAAGGTGGTACCACGAGATCCTGCTCGTCCTTGCGCGAGGAGGGTCTTTTTGTTTGCCCGCTGAGGGAAGGGAGCACCCATGAGCACCGACACGACGCCCACGCGCCGCATTGACAGCATCCCCAAAGCCTATGAGCCGCAGGCCGTCGAGAAGAGGCTCTATGCCTGGTGGGAGGAGCGTGGCTACTTCAAGCCGCGCGAGCGCGCCGACCGCAAGCCCTTCGTCATCAGCATGCCGCCGCCCAACGTGACCGGCGCGCTGCATCTGGGCCACGCGATCACCGCCACCATCGAGGATGCCCTGATTCGCTATCACCGCATGAAGGGTGACCCCACCCTCTGGGTGCCCGGTGAAGACCACGCTGGCATCGCGACGCAGGCCGTGGTGGAGCGCGCCCTGGCCAACGAAGGCAAGTCGCGGCTGGAGGTCGGGCGTGAGGCATTTGTCGAGCGCGTGTGGGAGTGGGTCCGCCAGTACCGCCATCGCATCCAGGACCAGCACCGCCGCCTGGGTGCCTCGTGCGACTGGAGCCGGGCGCGCTTCACTCTCGACGAGGGGCTCAGCCAGGCCGTGCGGGAGGTCTTCGTGCGCTTATGGGAGGAAAAGCTGCTCTATCGCGCCGACCGCATCATCAACTGGTGCCCCAGCTGCATGACCTCCATCTCTGACCTGGAGGTCGAGATCGAAGAGACGCCGGGCAAGCTCACCTACATCCGCTATCCGCTCGAAGAGCCCGTCAAGGGCGGGCCCAGCCACATCACCGTCGCCACCACGCGGCCCGAGACGATGCTGGGCGATACTGCCGTGGCTGTGCATCCAGACGACAAGCGATACAAGGCGCTCATCGGGAAGCATCTCATCCTGCCGATCATGAATCGCCGCATCCCCATCGTGGGTGACGATGCCGTGGATGCCAGCTTTGGCACGGGCGCGGTGAAAGTGACTCCCGCGCATGACCCGACCGACTTCGAGATCGGGAACCGGCACGCTTTGTCGCGCATCCAGGTCATCGGCTTCGACGCCAAGATGACAGCTGAGGCCGGCCAGTTCGCGGGACTCGACCGCTTCGATGCCCGCAAGGCGGTGATGGCCGAGCTGAAACGTCTGGGTGTGGTGGAGAAGGAGGCGGACTATACCGTGCCGCTGGGCTACTGCCAGCGCAGCCATACCATCATCGAGCCGCTCCCCTCGCTCCAATGGTGGGTGCGCATGGCGCCACTGGCCACGGGCGCACTTGGCGCGGTCACCTATGGCCAGACACGCATCGTCCCGTTGCGGTTCAACAAGACCTATGCCGACTGGCTCGAAAATATCCGCGACTGGAACATCTCGCGGCAGCTCTGGTGGGGCCATCGCATTCCCGCGTGGTATTGCGCCACCTGTGGCGAGACCACGGTAGCGCGAGAAGACCCCACCGTATGCGCCCACTGCGGCAGCGAGAAGATCGAGCGTGATCCCGACGTGCTCGACACGTGGTTCAGCTCGTGGCTGTGGCCATTCAGCACACTGGGCTGGCCGGAGGATACCCCTGACCTGCGACGCTACTATCCCACCGCCGTGCTCGAGACGGGTTATGACATCCTCTTCTTCTGGGTGGCGCGCATGATGATGAGTGGCATCCACTTCATGGGGGTCGCGCCGTTCAGCGTCATCTACCTGCACGGCCTGGTGCGTGACGAGCAGGGCCGCAAGATGAGCAAGTCACTGGGCAATGTCATTGATCCGCTCGAAGTCATGGATGAGTTCGGCACTGATGCGCTGCGCTTCACGCTGGCCACCAGCAGCTCACCTGGCAACGATATGAAGCTGGTTCCCGCGCGCATCGTGGGCAACCGGAACTTCGCGAATAAGATCTGGAACGCGTCGCGCTTCGTCATCGGGCAG
>DASWAC010000272.1:0-8339 GCA_036391335.1 Ktedonobacterales bacterium | reverse complement strand
CAAAGCCCGTGGCGACGTGCGCCGAGTAGAAGCTGCCGATGATGGCGGCGATGCTGCCACCAACGGCCACCAACAGCATGATGCCGCCCACGCGAATGATGTAATTCATGTCGTTCTTCACAATGCCGGTATCCACGATATCGGCCAAGAGCGTTGGCAGGTAGAGGTTCGCCAGCGATTGAAGGAAGACCAGCACGAAGACGAAGGTGATGGCCAGAGCAGAGGGACGCAAAAAGCGGAAGAGTCGTATCATGCGGGAGCCTGCCTTCCGGGGCTGAGGCGGTGGAAGCCTCACTCAAGAACTGATAAAGATATATCTCATTATCGGCCGCGCGTCAAGATATATCTTAAAGTGTATGGGGATTTCTGATGATCACCGGCGGGCACGGGACCCGCGAATCTGGCAGCGTGAGGCGCTCAGCCTGAGCCTGCCTGACGTATCCACTTGACCTCTGACTGCCTTGCCCATGCTGGGATAAGGCGGCCTATGCCTTCGATGGAGAGCATCACATGGTACCACGCACACGCCAGCCTCGTGCGACCACACGCCTGATTGGGCTGGCGGCCCACACCGGTCCGCAAATGAGGCCCATCGCCATCATGGCCAGCAGGTCTGCCCACTTGGGCGCGAGGATTTGACGTAACCAAGTCCCTTTGCTAGACTAGCCCTCGTCCCCTGCTCCCTAATGATGTTCGCGGCGAGTGCGTCGAGGCTCCCCCGCCGCTCATGCTAGTCATATGGTGCTCAGAATGACTTCTCCCTCATCCTCATCACTCCGGATCTACCTGGGCGGTTCTGCCTCCGATGCCTCCGCCGTCCAGCAATTCGCCGACGCGTTGAGCCAGGCCGGTGTCGGCGTGAGCATGTCGCTCTCGACGGAAGGCGGGCCGGCACCCACCCTGCCGACGAATGTGGATGCATATGTCATTCTGCTCTCGCGCGAGGGCATCGCGTCGAAGTGGCTGCTCTCCGCGGCCCGCGACGCCGATATGCTCTGCAAGAAGGATTCCGCGCACAGCTTGATTCCCGTCTTCCTGGAGTCTGTGCCGGCGGCAGGCGCATGGTCATTCCTGGGCCAGCACACAGCAGTCTCAGGAGCGTTCGGTGCGGCCGGCTCGATTCGGATGCTGGTGGAGCAAGTGCTGCACCGGTTGGACCTGTCCCGGCAAGATACTCTGGTGATGCCCGTCGCGGATGCGCCCGCCGGGTCCGCGCCGTCGCTGCCGCCGGATCGGCGGCCCACCGTGCGCGATCTAGGGGCGTCGGCCATGGCATCTGGAGGCCTCTCGGGCGCCAGTCAGCCAGACGCGAGCGAGAGCCAGGCAGTAGCCCCGAGCCAGCCACCGCCCGATCAGCGGCCCACCATGCGGGACCTCAGCGGCCCAGGTGCGGCAGGACCTGTCCCAGAGGCGCCCGCGCTGAGCCAGGCGCCACGCCCAAGCCAGCCGCCGCTCGAATGGCAAGAGACCGCGGTCGTTCCCGCGCCGTTGATGGTCGCGGCGAGCATGCAGCGGCAGCGTGAGGCGCGGCAAGGGGCGACGCAGGGCGCCGGTGACGAGGAGAAGCGGCGCATGCCTCCGCTGCCGATATTGGCAGGCGCCGGCGCGGTCCTCCTCTTACTCATCTGTGGCTGCATTGGCATTCAGCTCTTCATGCGGGGCGGATCAACCGATAATGCGGCGCACCTCACGCTGACGCCGACGAGCGACCTCGGCACGGCGACGTTTGATGTCACCACCGCGACGCCACCACACGCCTTCATCACGGCGACGGTGGGCAAGCATCCCACCGCCACCCTCACGGTGACGGCTGCAGCCAGCATGACGGCGACGGCGAATAATCTCACGCCAACAGTGCCAGGCGCCAGCGCGACACCCTCGGCCACAGCCAGCGCGACGCCGATCCCTTCCGGCACTGGCCTGCTAGGGAAGTATTACAACGCGCCATCAGAAGGCAATAATATGCCCGCGCCAGCGTTCCCCACGTCCACGCCGGTGCTCATCCGCATTGATCCGCAGGTGGATTTCACCTGGGGAGTGGTCAACGGGGTGGAGATCGTGCCTGACGTGCATATCACTGGTGGCTATGCCATCAGCTGGTCGGGCTCGGTGCTCGCGCCGGTGACAGGGCAATATACCTTTGTCAGCTATATGTCTGACGATGGGACACGCATCTGGATCAACAGCCAGCAGTTGAATCTGAACCCGCAAAATTGCAGCTCGCCGGTGCAGACCAACAGCTGGACGACGAACTATCCCTACACGTATACCTCAAACGTGGTGACACTGCAGGCGGGTCAGCGCTACCCCATCCTGGCGCAATATTATGAGAACGGCGAGGGCGGCGCGCAGATCCACCTCGACTGGATCACCCCGGGCGCCTCGACCCCGGTGGTGATACCGCAGGCGGTGCTCTACCCAAACTAGGGCCGATGCATAGCGCGCAGATGAGCGAAGCGCCCGCTACCATCTGTGGCGGCGGGCACTCGTCGGGTGAAACGCGATTCGCGCTAGCTGAGCTCGGGCGGTGGCGGCGGAGCCATCGGCTGAGGCGGCGGCATGGTGTACTGCGTCGGTGGCTGCTGCGATGTGAAGGCGCGCACGATCAGATAGGTGAGCACGGCGATCCATCCCAGGAAGACGGATGCCAGCGCCCACAGCCATCCCGGCTGGCCCCGGCGCTTGGCGTCGGCGCGCACATAGGTCAGGCCTATGATGACCGGGATGAGCCAGAAGATCGCGAAGACCGCGAGCCGGATGAGCATGAAGAGCCCGAACATGCCGGGATGCCCACCCTCGAATGGGTGATGAGGATACATTGGTTACTCTTTGCCTCGTGATAACGCCGCCTGGGGTGAGCGGCCGTTGACCCTTGCCCGATAGCAAGTACGCGAGCACTCCCCCTGAAGTTATATCTTTTTTGATCGCATGAGAGAAAGCCAACGAACCTCTTGGGGGGCGCGCTACCTCGCCCCCGCCAGCGCGGCGCGCAGCCGGTCGTGCGGGATGGCGTGCAGGGTATGCCCGCTGCGACCCTGTGTGGTGGTCGCGGCGACGAGGGCATTGAGCACGGCTTCCTCGGCGGCCTCGACGGTGGCGGTGAAGATCGCGCTGATGGCGCCGTGGCCATAGCCGCCCTCGGGCAGCACGTCCAGATGTCGCAGCTCGGACGGCGCGCCCCCGGCGAGGTGATGTGCCGTCGAGAACGCCAGGAAGATCTCGCCGCTGCCATCCGCCGCTGTCGAGCCGGTGCGCGCCAGGCCCAGGCCGACCCGCTTCGCTACCCGACGCAGGCTGTTTGGGATGAGTGGCGCATCGGTGGCGACGATGCCAATGCACGAGCCCTCACTGATCGGGCGCTCTGGCAGCAGGTCGGTGATGACGGCGCCCACGCTCACGCCGCCAACCGTCAGGTTCTGCCGCGTCCCAAAATTCGTCATCACCAGCACGGCGACGGTCCACGTGCCGGCCTCACTCGCCACGATGCGCGAGGCGCTGCCGATGCCACCTTTGAAGCCGAAGAGCGCCATCCCTGTGCCGCCGCCAACGCAGCCCTCTGGCACCGGAGCCTCACTGGCAGATTCGAGCGCCGTGCGGGCGGCCTCCTCATCCACAGCGAAGGTGAGATGATCGTGCAGGAAGCCATCGTCGCACTCGCCCACCACGGGCAGGGGGACCATCTCGCGCGCCTCAGCGGGATGGCGCTCGGCAAGATAGCGTGTCGTGGCAGCCATCACGCTGCCGACGCTGCCCGTGCCCGTGAGCATGATCGGCCCCGCGAGCAGGCCCACCTCTTCGATCACACTGCGGCAGGTCAGCTCGCCAAAGCCGTTCAGCGCGTCCATGCCCGCATAGACAGGCTCGAGCAAGGGATGCCGCTGGTGCGGCCAGATGGCGGTCACGCCGGTGCGGATGGTCTCGCCGCTGATAAGGGTCGCATGACCTACCCTCACGCCGGGCACGTCGGTGAGCGTATTATTCGGGCCGGTGGGCAGGTGGCCGAGGACGACGCCGAAGTCGCGAATGCGCATGGGGGATGCCTCCTCTTTGACGAGCATAGCACAGCGCCAGGCAAGGGTATAATGGAGGGTCGCACCAGAAAGGACGCCCACATGGCCGCTAGCTCGCATCCCCATAACGTGATCATCGCCTACCTGGCCACGCCGCAAGTCGTGACCGCGGAGAAGCAATACCCAGGCGGTGTCGTTGCCCAGTCGGGCCACGGCGGGATGGACGCCGACCCGTTGTCATTTCGCTTCGTGAAGGCGCGCGCCATAGCGCATCGCGAGCTGCACGCCGTCGAATACGCCACCCGGCAGGGAAGGCGCGTGACCTTCATATGCTCGCTGGTGGAAGACGGTCAGGGCGGCTGGCGCTTCGAGGGTGGCGCGGGTGGTGGGCTTGGCCCTCTGCCGGAGGGCTGGCGGCCCTATGCGAACCTGGGTGGTGGTGGCTGGGGCCGGCGGGCGAGCTTTTACGCGGGCGGCATCGTGCACGCGGGCGAGCAGGCGGTGGCGCGTGTCCGGCTGATCGCGGCGAACGGCGTGACGCTGGAGGACACCGTTGATGGCGGCTATGTGCTCTTCCTCACCGATGAGCTGATAGCCATGCCCTGCACGGTGGAGCTTTATGACAGCGCCGGTGTGGTGATGGCGACCCACGCGTGGCGCTAGCCAGCACCCCGATGAGTAAAGGATGTCCTCATGTCGCGTGATCTCATCATCATCGCGGACTACGATCCCGCGTGGCCGGGCCTCTTTGCCGACCAGGCGGCCACACTGCGTCAGGCGCTGGGTCCGGTGGCGCTGCGGATCGACCATATCGGCTCGACCTCTGTGGTGGGTCTGGCCGCAAAGCCCATCATTGATGTGCAGATCTCAGTGGCCAGCCTGGAGCCCGTCGAGCCGTTTCGCGCCCCGCTCGAATCGCTCGGCTACGTCTTTCACGGCGAGAATCCCGAGCTGACGAAGCGCTATTTCCGCGAGCCGCCAGGCACCCGGCGCACTCACCTCCACGCGCGGCGCGCGGGCAGCTTCAGCGAGCAATTCGCCCTGCTCTTCCGCGACTATCTGCGTGCGCACCCAGACGAGGCGGCTGCGTACGCCCGCCTGAAGCATGAGCTGGCGGCCACCTATCGTGAGGACCGCGAGGGCTATACCGACGCCAAGCAGCCCTACGTCTACGCGCTGATCGCCCGCGCCGACACCTGGGCGCAGGCCACCGGCTGGCAGCCCGGCCCCTCCGACGCGTGACGGCGAGCATGTGGCGCAGGCGCCGGTCTAGCGCATGGTGACGATGGTCACGCCGTCGCCGCCATCATTGTTCGCGGCGGAGGCGAAGGACTTCACCAGCGGCGATTTGCCCAGCTGCTGGCGGATTGCCTGGCGTAGCGCGCCGGTTCCCTTGCCGTGGAGGATGCGCACCTCGCCCATGCCATAGAGCGCGGCATCGTTGAGATAGGTGTCCACTTCGTCGAGGGCGTCTTCCACCCGCCAGCCACGCAGATCCAGTGTGACACCGGGCGCCTCCTCAGCGGGCCGCTCCGGCAGCTTCAGCGCTTGCTGCGTCTCATGGGCGCGGGCCTGGCGCTTGCTCAAGCGCTGCACCTTCTCAGCGGGCACGCGCATCTTCAGCCCACCCAGCTGCACCTCGACCCTCCCGGCGCCATCAGCGAGGCCAACCAGCTCGCCCTGCTGGCCAAGTGTCGTCACCAGCACCGTGTCACCTAGCTGCAGCGGACCCTCCGCGACCTCATCGGGCCGAGCGCGGCGTGTGCGTCCTGGCGAGGGCAGCGGGCTCGTCTTGCCGTCGAGCGTATTCACCTGGGCGCGCAGCGCGGCGAGCTTCTCATCGGTGAGCTTCCCGCCCTTGAGCTGCGTGCGCACCTGCGCCAGCTCACGCTGCAACGATTCCACTTCGCGCCGCGCCTGGGCACGCGCGTCATTGAGGATGCGCACCCGCTCTTCGGCCAGCTCGGCACGCTCGCGCTCGATGGTGGCGCGCTGGTGCTCCGCTTCGGCGCGCTCCATGCTGAGGCGATAGCGCTCATCCGCCGCACCTTTGCGCTCTGCTTGCAGGCCGTGCAGCAGGTTTTCCATCTCAACACCGGTGCTGCCGACAAAGTCACGCGCCCGGCTGAGCACCTCTTCCGGCAGGCCCAGGCGCGCGGCGATAGCCAGCGCGTTGCTGCGCCCTGGCAGGCCGATGCTCAGGTGATAGGTCGGTGAGAGTGTCTCGACATCGAAATCTACCGAGGCATTGACCACCCCGGGATGCTCGTGCGCGTAGACCTTCAGCTCCGAATAGTGCGTGGTGGCGACTGTGGCTACGTGGCGCGCATCCAGCCAGGTGAGGATTGCCTGCGCCAGCGCCGCGCCCTCGGTGGGATCGGTGCCCGCGCCTAGCTCGTCGAGGAGCACGAGGCAGCGATCGTCCGCCAGGTTGAGGATCTCGATGATGCGGCTCATGTGCGAAGAAAAGGTGCTGAGGCTCTGCTCGATGCTTTGCTCATCGCCGATATCCGCGAAGATGCTTTCATAGATGGGGATCTCAGCACCATCTTCCGCGGGGATGTGGAGTCCCGCTTGCGCCATGAGGCAGAGCAGGCCCACGGTCTTGAGTGCGACCGTCTTGCCGCCGGTGTTGGGACCCGTCACGATGACCATGCGCGTCTCGCCACCCAGCCAGAAATCAATCGGCACCACGCGCCCCTTGAGCAGCGGATGCCGCGCCTGCCGCAGCCGGAGCTGCCCGCTCGCGCCGATCGTTGGCTCGCCCGCGCGCAGCTCACCAGCATAGCGCGCCTTGGCCAGCTGGAGATCGAGGTCGGCCAGCAGCTCGACGGCCAGGGTGACATAGGGCGCCTCGGCGGCCACTGCGTCAGAGAGCTCGCGGAGGATGCGTTCCACCTCGCGCTGCTCATCCATCTCGAGCTGGCGCAGGCGGTTATTCATCTCGACCACGACCAGTGGCTCGATAAAGACGGTGGCGCCGCTCCCCGACTGATCGTGCACGATGCCCTTCACCTGGCCCTTGGCGTCGGCCCGCACCGGCAGCACATAGCGCCCACCACGCGTCGTGATCAGCTCCTCTTGGAGTGAGCTGCGAAACTCGCCGACCAGCGTGCCCAGCCGCTCTTGCAGGCGATGCTGCGCCGTGCGCAGATCCACCCGGATGCGCCGTAGGTCAGGCGAGGCGGAATCGAGGACGTTGCCATCCTCCCCGACGCACGTCTCGATACGCCCGATGAGCGCCTGCCGCTCAGGCATATCAATGAGCAGCGCCGCCAGACGCGGATAGGCCTCGCCGACACGCCGCATGAGACGCGAGACCTGCGCGCTGGACCGCAGCGTCGTTAGGACGTCGAGCAGCTCGGCCGGCTGGAGGGTAGCGCCTCGCATGGCGCGCGCCACATTGGGCCGCACATCGCGCGCACCACGCACGCCTAGCTCCGGGCGGTCCTCGGTGAGGCGGCGCGCCTCGGTAGTCAGCGCCAGGCGTCGAGTGACCTCAGCGGGATCATCGCTGGGCAGCAGGGAAAGGGCGAGCTCGCGACTGGCGGAGAACGATGTCTCGGCGGCGAGTCGCTCGATGATCTTGGGAAATTCGAGAGTGGTCAGGCTTTTCTGATGCATAGGTTTGGTGTGATGGCTGCCTTTGAGAGGTGCTCCCCGATGAAGCGCCAGCCCCTATCATACGAGATTGAGGGCCGCATGGATGCGCAGATATCTGGAGGTGGTGGGGCTCTTTGGGGCGGACCCAGAATCGAGAGCGCGCCCAAGTGCTTCCAGACTAGGCGTTGACAGGGTGAATGCGCTCTGCGATGCTTATGCAGCCCGAGAGGTCGCGGCGCTCGGCGGGGCGGTCAAGAAAGCGAGCGGCAAGTGGCGGAGACGGAGCGGAATGACGTGCTGGTGGGCATGCTCATTCTGTCTAGTCGGCAGCTTGAGCGAAGCCAACGGCGGGCACGTCGCTACTTTGCCGGCCTGACTGTATTCGCTGCACTCGCGTACATCGCCACCTGGCTCTACGCAGTAGACAAATTGTGGGCTACCCGGCAATTGGGAGATTGGTCTCAGTTCTGGGACGCATACAAGTACCACGTCAGCATAGCAGCCTTGCTGGGGTCCTTCTATAGTCTCACTTCAGTGATTATCGGGGCCATCGACCAGGCGCTTGCGATGCGTCGCGCGATCGAGGCATCTGATGCGACGATAGCGCCCATCGCCCCCGAGCAACCTCTGCCGCTTTCGGTGGATGAGATGCAGAAGGGTCCGGTGCAGCTCGTATCTCTGGTTCGACCAGAACGAGCCTCCGCCAGGCGCCAGCAGATCAATCCA
>DASWAC010000271.1:0-3638 GCA_036391335.1 Ktedonobacterales bacterium | reverse complement strand
TCCACCTGACTGATGACCGTGCACGGGAGATTCGTTGATGCGACTGGAAACGACACGCCCGGCATCGAGCCACCGCATGAGCCAGCAGCACGGGCGTGGTGCGTCACAGCGATCTCCTCGGCGTCGCGGGAAAGAGCGTGTGGGCCCCTTCGCCGCGGTGCGCGTCGCACTGATGCGGCTCGGGCGCAGCAAGGGTCTCCTCGCGGCCATTGGCTTTGGCATCCTCATGGCGGTGACGCTCATCAGCACGGTGCCACTCTATGGCTCGCTGATCATGAATCTCGAGCTGCAACGACAGATTCACGCGAGCGATCCGCTGGCGCAAGATATCGAGGCCCGGTTTAGTAGCTCACCGGTGTCCACCCAGGTCCGCGACGCGTCCGCGCGAACGGTCACACAGCTAGGGCAGCGCTACCTCTCCGGCTTCAGCGCGAGCCAGAGCACCAGCTATGTCGTGAGCGATGAGGTACTTATCACCTCTGCCGGCTCCCAGAGGTTCGACGTCGCCTCCGCTCGTCCTCCGGAGGCAAAGCTCGAGGCGTGGGACTACTCTGTAGCGAGCAAGTATATGACGGTGCAGAGTGGACACGTCCCTGCGCCCACAGCGGGTGGCTCGCTGCCGCAGGCGCTCATCACCAGCGAGATGTCGAGCGACCTGAGCCTCAAAGAGGGCGATACGATCGTGGTGATCCCCTTCGGCAACCATGGGGTACAGCAAAAGCTCATCGTCTCAGGGGTCTGGCTTCCAGTGAATCCGCAAGATCCCTACTGGAGCGGTGCGCGCTTTGGGTCCGCCGGCAATGAGAATGATCCCCACATCTATCCGCTTCTCGTGGATTCCACCGCGTTCTATACCACGCTGCCGCCATTTGCCACCGTGGGCATGACCCAGCACTGGGTCTATTACTCCGTCCCTGAAAAGCTCAACACTGCCAATATGAGCGATGCGCAGTCACGCATCAGCACGTTTCGCACTCATATTGATGGTGATCTCCGCGCCCTCCCTGGCGCCGGCCAATCTGATACGCTCACCAGCCTCGACACCATCATCAACGGAGTGAGTAAGGAGCAAACTCTGCTCTCGCTCCCCCTCTATATGATCGTGGCGCAGGTGGTCGGCCTGACGCTGCTCTTTGTCGCGACCATCGCGGGCTTGTTGGTGGCGAGCCAGAGCCAGGAGGTCGCGACCCTCAAGAGCCGTGGGGCGAGCAGCGCGCAGATTCTCATGATCTATGCGACCCTGGGCGCGGTGGTCGCGCTCGTTGCTGCCCTCATCGGGCCATGGCTGGCCTCACTCATCGCGCACCAGCTGCTCATCTCATTTATTCCCAAGCAAACCCTCATCAGCACTGGGGTACCCATCAGCTATTTTGACCATCTCGCCACGCCACTGCTCGCCGCCGGTCCTGCCGCGATCGGGGCAGTGTTGGGGATGGCTACCGTGGCCGTCGCCGCCTGGCAGAGCGCACGGCTAGACGTGCTCGCCTTCCGGCGCGAGCAGGGTCGCACGCTGCGCGCGCCCTTCTATCAGCGCTATTACCTGGATATTGCCCTGGTCGTGCTGTGCGGGTTGGGTTACCTCGAACTGGGGATGTTTGGTGGCTCGGCGGTGCGACTGCAGCTCGGTGGCTCGACGAGCCCACTCTTGCTGGTAGCGCCTGCCTTGCTGTTGCTGGCGGGCGGCTTGCTCGTCCTCCGGCTGCTCCCACTCATCGCCTCGGCGGGGGCACGGCTTGCGGCTGGGCGTCGTGGCCTCACTACTATGCTCGCCTTCTCACAGGTAGAGCGCCAGCCGGGACGCTATGCCCGCATGACGATGCTGATCGTGCTCGCGGCGGGCCTCGGTCTCTTCGCCCTCACCTTCAACGGCTCGCTCGCGCAAAGCGCCAGCGATCGTGCGACCTATGCGGCTGGCACGTCACTGCGGATAACGACGCGCATCAGTGAAGGTGGCGGCGCGGATACGAAGATTGCGGCGCTGCTTGCAAAGCAGGCGGGAGTCGTCCAGGTGAGCCCTGTCTTGCGAGGGTCGGCATCCACCACCTCGGATCAGGGAGATCTCTCGGTCAATGTGCTGGGCATCGAGCCTACGACCTTCGAGCAAGTCGCGGGGCCGATCTCGTGGCGCGGCGACTATGCCACCTCGTCACTGCATACGCTCATGGCTAACATGGCGGCTCATCGCAGCACCGCAGGCGCGGGCAGCGCCGATGCACCCATCTACGCGGATGTGAGTGAGCAGTTCGCGAGCCAGTTCGCGGTGCATCGAGGCGACCGGTTCACATTGCAGCTGAACCAGGCCTCGCTAGGCACGACGACCTTCATCGTGGGCGATATCGTGCGCTACTTCCCGACCCTGTACCCACAGCAAACCCCTGGCAGCTTCGTGGTCATGGGCCTGAGCGACTTCCGTTCGGCGATCCTGGCCAACGCGACCGGCGATCCCTCACAGGTCGGGCCGAACGAGTTCTGGGTGCGCGCGACGCCTGGCAGCGCGCCGAAGCTGGCGGCGACGATTCATGGCAATGGTGGATTCGACGCTCTCAGCGTGGCGACACTCGACGACGCGCTCGCGACCACCTCGGCGAATCCCATCAGCACAGGAATTCGCGGACTGCTCTTGCTGGGGGCGGGCATTGCCGCGCTGCTCGCTATCGTCGGGACGGTCATCCAGTCGGGCATCTCGGCGCGGCAGCGAGCCACCCAGTTTGCCATCTTGCGCACCCTGGGCACCACGACACGCCAGATCACGTCACTTCTCTTCGATGAGCAGCTGATCGTCTTCGCGCTTGGCCTGCTGGGGGGCGCCGCATTGGGCATCATCCTCTCGCTGGCGACGGTGCCTCTGCTGGTCTATAGTGACTCGTCAGTGGATCTCGCGAAGCTCGGTGTTCCGCCCTATCAGATACTCTATAGCCCATCCGCCACGGGCATCTTCTTCACTACTCTGGCGCTCGCCTTCGTCATCTCGCTCGTCGTCGCGTCATGGTCCGCCGCGCGAGTCATGCTGAGCCAGGCGCTGCGTGTCAGTGAGGATTAGCGGCAAGCGAGACGCAGAGGCAATCGAGCCAAGCCGGTAAAGTGAGGATATCGCCGTGAATGAGATGCTGGTCGAAGCGCATAATCTGGTCAAGATCTATAAAGCTGCTGACCTGGAGGTCGTGGCTCTCCAGGGACTCGATCTGCGTGTCCCTCGCGGTGAGATGCTCGCCTTAGTCGGCCCTTCCGGCGCGGGCAAGAGCACCCTGCTCAACATCCTGGGAGGGCTCGATGAGCCCAGCGCGGGACGCTGCGAGGTGGCGGGCGTCGATCTGACTCGGCTCTCCGCGCAGGACCGCTTGCTCTATCGCCGGCGTGTCGTCGGCCACATCTGGCAGCAGACCAGCCGCAACCTCCTCTCTGACCTCACCCTGCTCGAAAATGTCACCCTGCCCATGGTGATGGCCGGCTATCCGGGGAATCGCAGACGGCGCGCCAATGAGCTGCTGGAGCTGGTCGGTCTGAAGCCGCGTGCCAGCCACCGTCCGGTGAAGCTTTCGGGTGGCGAGCAGCAGCGTGGCGCGCTCGCGGTGGCGCTGGCGAATAACCCTGAGCTCTTACTCGCCGACGAGCCCACTGGCGAGCTCGACTCGAACACC
>DASWAC010000270.1:0-2754 GCA_036391335.1 Ktedonobacterales bacterium | reverse complement strand
ATCGAGGAGCACGGGTAAATGGGCCGCATTCGTATCGTGATCGCTGATGATCATCCGGTCGTGCGAGCGGGTCTTCACGACCTACTCAGAAGCCAGCCTGATTTCGAGATCGTGGGCGAGGCGAGCAACGGGGTCGAGGCGGTTACCCTGGTCAATCAGGTACAGCCGGATGTGGTGCTGATGGACCTGCGCATGACGCTGCTCGATGGGGCTGGGGCCACTGAAGAGATTCTCGCCCGGCACGTGCAAACGGCAGTGCTGGTCCTGACGAGCTATGAGAGTAATGCGGATATTCTGCGTGCCATCGAAGCTGGCGCGATGGGTTACCTGCTCAAAGATGCGCAGAAAGAAGAACTCTTCACCGCTGTGCGCACTGTGGCTCAGGGGAAAGCAGTCTTCGCGCCGGCCGTCGCCACTCGCCTGCTTCATCAGGTGCGGAAACCGAGCAGAGAAGCACTCAGCAACCGCGAGCTAGAGGTGCTGATGCTGGTCGCGGGTGGGGCCAGTAACAAGGTGATTGCGCGGGCACTCCATCTCTCGGAGGCAACCGTCAAATCCCACTTGCTCCATCTGTTTGCAAAGCTTGCGGTCTCTGACCGCACTTCCGCCGTGACCGTCGCTCTTTCACGGGGCTTGCTGCACCTGGATTCATAGCACGCCATGCGGGAGCTCGCACGTCGTCCTTTCTGATCACTATAACGAGGGGTCGCCGCGTAGGCTCGGGAAGTCGTCATCCCGATATTCGCCAGCGGGCCGGGCCTGCGTGCCGGCATATTTCCGCACCTCTTGGCCGCGCAGGTCGACCCGGCGAATCTTGCCTGAAATCGTCTTGGGCAGCTCGGCAAACTCTAGCCGGCGCACCCGCTTATAGGCGGAAAGATGCTCACGGGCATAGCGGAGGATGGCGAGTGCGGTATCCGCGTCTGGCGCAAAGCCGGCAGCGAGCACGACATACGCCTTGGGCACGGCCAGGCGCAGGGGATCAGGTGACGGGACCACGGCTGCCTCTGCCACGGCGGGGTGCTCCAGCAGGACACTCTCGAGCTCGAAGGGCGAGATGCGATAGTCGGACGCCTTGAAGACGTCGTCCGCGCGGCCCACATAGGTGATGTAGCCGTCGGCATCGCGGCTGGCCACGTCGCCGGTGTGGTAGAAGCCATTCCGCATGACCTCGGCCGTTCGCTCGGGGCTGTCTTGATAGCCGCGCATCAGCGCGATGGGGCGCGCCGAGAGGTCGAGACAGATCTCACCCTCCGCCGCCTCTTGCTCGGTGATGGGGTCCACCAGCGCGATCCGATAGCCCGGCAGCGGGCGCCCCATCGAGCCCAGGCGCAGTGGCTGCCCTGGCGAGTTGCCCACCTGCGCCGTGGTCTCCGTCTGCCCATACCCATCGCGAATCGTAATGCCCCAGGCACGGCTCACTTGCTCGATCACCTCAGGATTCAGCGGCTCGCCGGCAGCCACCAGCTCACGCGTGGGCACCTGCCACTTCGCCAGGTCTGCCTGGATCAGCATCCGCCACACCGTGGGCGGCGCGCAGAAGGTATCTACCTTGCAGCGGACGAGCTGGTCGAGCAAAGGCGCCGCGGCGAAGCGGGTGTAGTTGTAGATGAAGACGGTCGCCTCTGCGTTCCACGGTGCGAACATATTGCTCCAGGCGTGCTTGGCCCAGCCCGGCGAGGAAATATTCAGGTGCACGTCGCCCGGTCGCAGGCCAATCCAATACATGGTCGAGAGGTGACCGATGGGATACGAGCCGTAGGTATGCTCCACGAGCTTGGGCTTCGAGGTCGTTCCCGAGGTGAAATAGAGGAAGAGGGGATCATCGGTGCGCGTGGGGCCGTCGGGAGTGAAGTCCTCAGGCGCCGAGTCTGCGTCGCGATAGGCCAGCCAGCCGGGCGCGTCGCCCACGACGACCTTCGTCCACTCACCGGCGAGGCCGTCGAGCTTCTTGGCATATGCTTGCCCCGTCACCACATGTCGCACGCTGCCCCGGTCGAGGCGATCCGCAAGGTCTTCGGGTGTGAGGAGGGTTGAGCTGGGAATGAGCACCGCGCCGAGCTTCATCACCGCGAGCATGGTTTCCCAAAGCTCCACCTGATTGTCCAGCATCAGGAGGACACTATCGCCGCGCTTCACGCCATGGCCGCGCAGCCAATTGGCCACCTGAGCGGACCGCCGCGCCATGGCCGCGTACGTCACGGTGATATCGGGCGCGTCATCGCTGACCACCCAGAGGGCGAGCCGCTCAGGATGCTCAGCGGCGACCACGTCGAACCATTCCAAGGCCCAGTTGAATTCCGGCAGGTGAGGCCACCGAAACGTCGCCATTGCGGTGGCATAATCAGTCCGGTGCGTCAGGAGCCCGTCTCTCTCAGCGCGAAATGCGCCAGTCGCCTGTGTTGCCATTCCTTGCTGGCTCATGTCCACCCTCCAGGTGTCATGTCACGCGTTGCCAATCATGACGATAGGCACACCTGTGTCGTGCTACAACTGCATTTTACACGACATGATGGCGGCGGCCGGCGCGAGCTCGGCGGCTCAGCGGGGCTGCGGGCTTCGCTGGGCGGCGCGCTCTGGCTTGGGGAAGAGGCGGCGCGAGATCCATTCGAGGATGGCGCCCACGATGCCCATGATGATGCCACCAAGCAGCGCCCACCAGAAGGAGTCAATGACGAGGTTGGGCACAATCTTGGACACCAATATCAAGAGCAGCGCATTGATCACCAGCTGGAAGAGGCCGAGCGTCAGGAT
>DASWAC010000269.1:0-6579 GCA_036391335.1 Ktedonobacterales bacterium | reverse complement strand
GGCAACTGCGAGACTGCCGCGCTGGTCGCCGATGACGGCTCGATAGATTGGCTCTGCTTGCCCGCCTTCGATGGTGACCCGATCTTCGCGCGCCTTCTCGACGCCCGGCATGGCGGCTTCTTCGCCCTGCTCGATGCCGCTAGCGGGCGGCAGCCGGTTCCCGCGGGTCAGCGCTACCAGCCGGAGACCGCCATCCTCGAGACAGATCTCTCCCTGTCGGGCGGGAGTCTCGTTGTGACGGACCTCATGCCGATAGCATCGGGTGACGCGTCACGCCCGTTGCTCTTGCGGCACATTCGTGCGACGGCGGGCACGCCGAGTCTCGTCCTCCAGCTGCGAACCTCACGCGACTACGGCGAGGCAGGGGCGCCACTGACGACGATCGCGCCGGGCAGCGAAGCCGAGCCAGGTAGGGCCGGGCTGCGCGTCGCGATGGACGCCCCACAGGTGGCCTCTCATCTCCCCGGCGTCTATACCCTGCGCGCGGGGCAGGCGGTGACCTGCGCGCTCTGGCCGGCCACTGCCGACAAGATGTCGCGCCCTGAGGATCACTATACCGGTGAGCTGGCGCAAGCGCGGCAATTCTGGGCCACGTGGGTTGGCGCATGCGCCTATGCTGGCCCCTATCGCGAGACAGTCATTCGCGGCGCCATTACCTTGAAGCTGCTCTCGTATGCCCCCACGGGCGCATTGCTCGCCGCACCGACCACGTCGCTGCCAGAGCGCATCGGTGGCAGCCGGAACTGGGATTACCGCTACACCTGGGTGCGCGACGGCGCCTTTACCGCGCAGGCATTCCTGGCACTAGGCTTCCGGCGCGAGGCGCTGGCTTTCAGTGAGTGGCTGGGCACGCGTGAGCGACTCGACGCGACCGAGATGCGCACGATGTACACCATCCGAGGGCGGCGGGACCTGCCCGAATATGAGGCCACCGCGCTGGAGGGCTATCGTGGCTCGCGGCCGGTCCGCGTGGGCAATGGCGCGGCAGAGCAAACCCAGCTCGACATCTATGGCGAGTGGCTCGACTTCATCGAGCGCCTCTATCGTGACGAGTCGCCACCCCACTGGCTGTGCGACCTGATCATCGCCACGGTAGAGCGGGTGCGTGCGCAGTGGGCCGAGCCTGACAGCGGCATCTGGGAGGTCCGCTCCGCGCCGCGGCACTTCGTCTATTCCAAGGTGATGTGCTGGGTGACGATCGAACGCGGCCTGGCGCTGGCGCAGCGTGCCGGCTGGCCGGTGGATCAGGCCGCCTGGCGCGAGACAGCCGAGGCAATTCGCGGGTCGGTGCTCGCACACGGCGTGGACCCCGTCACGAACGCATTTCGCGCCTCGTATGAGGTGGCGGCGCCCGATGCGGCCAATCTCATGCTTGCCCTGGTCGGCTTCCTCCCGCCGGATGATCCGCGCATCGTGGCCACGACTGATGCCATCATGCGCGAGTTGCGCGACGAGCGAGGATTCATCTATCGCTATCGCGACCTCGACGATGGCGTCGGTGGCGAGGAAGGCACCTTCGTGATGTGCACCTGCTGGCTGGTGGAAAACTTAGCTTTGCAGGGGCGCGAGGCCGAAGCGCGCGACCTCTTCGCGAGACTGCGGGCGCACAGCGGGCCCACCGGCCTGCTCAGCGAGATGATAGATTCCGCCACGGGTGAGCTGCTGGGCAACTTCCCCCAGGCGTTCTCGCACCTCGGCCTCATCCGCGCTGCGCTCGCCCTCGGCAAGCTGCCTCATTGAGTTGCCTACTCTTATCTTTCTAACACCTTGCGGGCGTCGGCGAGCGTCGCCATGATGCGCT
Organism: Ktedonobacterales bacterium; assembly: GCA_036391335.1. Taxonomy (GTDB): domain Bacteria; phylum Chloroflexota; class Ktedonobacteria; order Ktedonobacterales; family JADMIN01; genus DASWAC01. The sequence goes on along the minus strand of DASWAC010000269.1, from coordinate 4,778 downwards.
TGGCGGCCTCACGCGCGGCGTCTTCGGTGGGCATCGTGCTGGCCAGCGTCTTCTCGTGCTCGGCCAGGCGGCTCCCAGCGGCAGCGCGCCCGTCACGGGTGGCGAGCTCGGTGAAGTGCGTGGCCAGTGCGAGAGCATGGGCGCCGTCATCCTGGTGACTGAGCGCGACGATGTTGTCGGCCCAGAGGTCAGCCCAGCGGTCGTGATAGCGCTGGCGTGCGACCGGCTCGGCCAGCGAGGCTACCACCCGAGCAACGCGGTCACGCGCCTGAGCGAAACGCTTCGCGGCGACTTCAGCGCGAGGCGGCGTCGTGGTCAGCGCGGTGCGTCCCTCGCCCTCCATCGCCTCAGCCTCGCCGGCCAGGTCACCATGCTCCCCCGCGAGGCGCTGCGCCTCCACGAAGGCGCGTCGAGAGTCCTCCGTCTCGTCGAGGTGGCGCTGAGTTTCACCGATGCCGCGCCAGGCCAGTGATTGCGCCAGGGGCGCGTCAGCCGCGCGCAGCCGTGGAAGCTGCTCTTGCAGAGTAGCCAGCGCCTCCTCGAAGAGGCCGCGCCGCACCAGCACCCAGCCGAGCCACACCTGCGCCAGCGCGTCATGCAGGGGCATCTCGTGCGTCGAGGCCAGCCCCTGCGCCGAGTTGATAGCATCCACCGCGCCGTTCAGGTCGTCGGTGTCGAGCGCGGCTTCCCCGGCGCATAGCCAGCCTTCGATCTCGTCCACATACGAGCCACTCGTTGCGGCGGCTTCGACGGCCTCACCGGCCTGCGCGCGAGCCGTGGCGACATCGCCAAGGGCAAGCGAGATTTCTGCCCTGGCCACCATCGCATCGGGACGCGCCGGGAGCTTCACACTCGCCAGCACAGCTTGTGCCTCGCCAAGATTTCCTTGTGCCAGCGCCAGTCGGGCGCGATCAACAGTGGCCGACGTCGCGGCTGAGGGCATGCCCAGTCGCTCACTTCGCTGTGCCGCGTCGCTCAGCAGCGGGCCAGCCGTCACGGCGTCAGCACGCACACGAGCCACGCGTCCCAGGCCAAGGATGCTGGCGGCCTCGATGCGGTGCTGTTGTGCCTCAGCCGCCACGACGCGTGCCTCGGCGAAGAGGTCCTCCGCCTTGCGAGGATTCGCCCGGAGCCGCTGCGCCTCGGCCGAGCCTGCCAGGGCACGAGCTAGCTGGATGCGCGCCCGTTGCGCCTTGAGCGCTCGCGCGGCGCGGTCGAAGCTGGAGATCGCCTGGCTCAGATTGCCCCGGCGGAGGTAGACGTCTCCCAGCAGGCGGTTGGCCTCCGCCTGCCCAAGTGGCGCGTGCTGGTCGCTATAGCCCTGCTCGACGCGCAGACCCAGGGCCAGCGCCTGATCGAGCCGCCCCTCGGCAAACGCCACATCACCCAGGCCCAACTGGCCATCCAACTCGCCAAGGGTATATTCCAGCGGTCCGGCGGCGCGGGTGGCGTCACCGAAGAGGCGGGCGGCATCACTCAGGCTGCCATGCTCCAGGGCGAGACGACCCTGGCTGATCACCGTGTCTACCAGGCCGTGACGGTCGCGCGCGCCGTGATAGAGGGCCAGCGCATTGTCCAGCGCCTCACCCGCGCTCTTCACCTCGCCATGCGCCGCGAGCATCTCGCCCAGGCTGCGGCTGGCGTCCGCCTCGCCCAGAGCATCCTTCGTGCTGGCATAGCGCGCGCGAGCGCTGGCGTAATACTCCGCCGCGCGATCCACGTTGCCACGCTGCCGCTCGATATGGCCCAGGGCGAGCGCCGCAGTCGCCTGCCCGCGAACGCTCTCGACCTTCTCGAAGAGGCGCAGCGAGAGATAATATTGCTGCCAGGCGGCATCCAGCCGGGTGCGAGCGCGCTCGACATGGCCATAGGCGAGGAGCGCGGCAGCCTCACGTTCTGGTAGCTCCGCTTCCTTGAAAAGGGCGATGGCCTTCTCGTAGCTCGATGCCGCCTGTTGCAGCGCGCCATTCTGCCGTTGCGCCTCGGCGAGGGCAGAGCGCGCCTCGCCGGTGGGTCCCGGATCCTTGAGCTGGCGGAAGAGCGACTCCGCATCCACCAGCGCCTCGACCGCCCGATCCAGGCGACCCTCGGCGAGGGCATTCTGGCCCGCACGCAGCTTTGCCTCAGCCGATTGCCGGGTTTCATCAGGAATGGTGGTCATTGGTGTGCTATCCTCTTCAAGGCATCTCACTTCACTGCCAGGTGGGAGCATACGTCAGCGTGACGGCGAGCGTCAAAGGTGATGCAAAGCCGGTGCGATGCGGGATTAGGCGGTTGCCGCCCGGCAGGCGTTGATGGGCTCGCTGCTGCCACCACATGGCAGGCCGAAGGTATCGCCCGTTCGGGCCGTGCACCGCGAGAGTTGTTTGGCGTTCTTGGTGAGGGACACATGGCGGAATTCTGGCTGGAGCTCGGCGTTGTCGCGTCGCCTGAGCTGGTGGAAGCGGTGAGCGAGACGCTGGGACGCTATGTGCAGGGCGGCGTCGCCATCGAGGAGCCCTATCAGCTCGTGGATGACGGGCAGGTGCACCTGCCTGTGCCCGACGCGCCAGTGAGTGTGCGCTGCTATATCCCGGAGGATGCCGCCGCGCGTGAGATCGTGGCCTCCATCGAGGAGGGGCTGTGGCACCTGCGGCAGATCGTGAAGGACGCTCTTCCCGGCGAGATCGGGCCGCTGACCTCGCGACGCATCGCCGAGGAGGACTGGGCCAACGCCTGGAAAGAGCACTATCACGTGCTGCACCTGGGCGCGCGCACCGTCATCAAGCCGTCATGGCGCGATTATGAGCCTGCCGCGCACGAGGTGGTCATCGAGCTGGACCCCGGCATGGCATTTGGCACCGGACTCCACCCCACGACGCGCGCGTGCCTGCGACTGGTGGAAGAGGTCATTACCCCGCGAGCCACCATGCTCGACGTGGGCACCGGCTCAGGCATCCTCGCGCTGGCGGCGCTGAAGCTGGGCGCGGCGCATGTGCTGGCGCTGGATGTCAGCCGCATCGCGGTGGAGGCCACCTCAGCCAACGCGACTGCGAACGGCGTGGGCGATGGGATGGAGGCGCGACTGGCGACGCTGGCGGGTGCGGCGGGTGAGCCCTATTTCCCGCTGCCGCCGGAAGTCGAGATCCTTGGCGACGAGATCGGGCAATTCGACGTGGTGGTGGCGAACATCATCGCGCGGGTTATCGCCCAGATCGCGCCGGCGCTGCTCCGGGCCACGCGACCCGGCGGCATCCTGATCGCCAGTGGTATCTTCAATGAGCGACTGGCAGAGGCCGAGGGCCCGCTCGTCGCGGCGGGGCTCACCGAGGTGCGGCATGTGGTGGACGGCGATTGGGTCACGCTCATTGGCCACCGCGCACCAGCGGAAAACTCCTGATGCCAGCGGGCCGCTTCGTGGCACATGGCTTGACGCTGAGCCCTGGCGCCCAGCTCGACCTGCCTGATGAGATCGCGCATCAGGTGCGCAGTGTGCTGCGGATGGCCGTGGGCGACTCGGTGACGCTGCTCGACGGGCATGGCGGCGAGTATCCCGCCGAGGTCGTCGCGATGGACCGCAAGCGGATGGCGGTGCGCACCGGCGCCCGAGCCGAGGGGCTGGCGGGCCTCTCACCGCCGATCACCCTGTGCCTCGGTCTGATCAAGCCCGCGCGCTTTGAGATGGCGCTGCAAAAGTGCACCGAGCTTGGCGTGAGCGCCTTTCTTCCTCTCATGACAGAGCGCTCGCAGCCGGTGGCTGAAGTTACCGGTGAGGCCAGGCGTCGCCGCTGGCAGAGCATCGTGAGTGAGGCGATCGAGCAGTGCGGCGCGAGCTATCTGCCGGCTCTTGGCGAGCCTATGGCTCTGGGGGATGCTCTGGCGAGTCGCCCAGCCGGAACGCTCGATGTGCTGGCTTGGGAGGGCGCTCACGGCCTCACCATCGGGCAGGCGGTGGCCCAGGCCGGGCAGATCAGCGCGGTCCGCGTCTTCATTGGGCCGGAAGGCGGCTTCTCGGCGGCGGAGGGGCAGGTCGCGGCCGCGGCGCGCGCGCGGCTGGTCACGCTGGGCAGTCGCATCCTGCGGGCGGAGACGGCGGCCATCGTGGCGTGCGCTCTGGCCATTGCGGCATCTGGTGGCGGAATGTAAAGCGTGTGGCCCTACACGTCGCCCAGCTGTTGGCGGCGACTATCCGCCAGCGGGCCTCCCGCATCGCCGCGCTGAGCATCTGGCAGCGCTTGTACTTCGAGGAGTGAGCTCTGCGCGTCAGAGAAACATCGAGAGGCCGACGGCCATGGCTGTGAGCGCGCCTGAGGCCAGCAGCCCGATGAGCGAGAGGATCAGTCCGATGATGGCCAGGGTGCGTCGTCGTGGCGAGCCCATGCCAAGGGCTGCCAGCATGACACCTGTGATGGCGATCGGCATGTCGCAGACGGCAAAGATGCCCAGCAAGACCGAGGCTGCGCCGACCACCACTGAGAGCAGCGCCAGGGTGTCGGCCTGCCTAACGGCCCGGCGAAACGGCGCGACGGGCACCGCGCGTGGCATGGTGGGCGGTAGTGGGATGCCCGCGTGCGCAGGCACGTGGCGGGGGCTGGGTGGTGTGGGTGGGCGTCCTGGGCCGGGGGGTGGCACGACAACCGCTGGTCCAGGCGGAGGTGGCATGGGAGGCGGCACGCGGTCGAGCAGCCAGCCAGAGCTGGGCGATGTATACGGCTCGGTATCAGCGTCTGCCATGACCTGGAATCCTTCCGCGAGCACATGCCATCCGTGGGATGCCCGCGACCGGAGTATAGCATCCG
>DASWAC010000268.1:0-12875 GCA_036391335.1 Ktedonobacterales bacterium | reverse complement strand
ATCACCTGATCCGCGCAGACGACGACGGCGCGAAAGGCGAGCTGCTCTACTTCCGGCTGGCCAGCGTCCACAACCTGCGCTTCCTCGTGAAGCTGGTCGCGGGCGCCCGCGACGCCATCCTCGACGGCACCTTCCCGGCCTATCGCCAGCGCTTCATGGGCGCATTCACTCCGCCAGATCAGGCGGTCGCCGCCGAGCAGCGTCGCAAGCGTGCCGAGCGCCTGGAGGCGTGAGCCCACCTTGGTCTGTGCGGGGGCGGACCCCTTCTTGGCCGAGTGTGTACGCCAGCATGCCACTGCGCGCGATCACTGGCGCCGGTCGGCGCGCAGCCAGTCAGGCAGGGCAGCTTCAGGGTCATCGTTGCCTGGGGTGCCGCTGGCAGGCGGCTCCGGAGCCGGATTCCCCTGGCCAAATTGATAGCCCCCCGCGAGGCCGCCCGACTGCCCAGACGGACCCGAGCCAAGCTGCCCGCTCCCATATGGACTGCTGCCATAGGCGCTGCCGCCGCTGGCGCCCTGCTGCCATGTGGGCGACTGCGACCAGCCGCTATTGCCCTGGCTCGGACCTGAGAGGATTCCCGGCACACCACGTGCGGGGTTGCCGCCCTGTTGCCACGCGACGACCTCCATGATGACCTCGTCAAAGGGCGTGCCAGTGTAGTCTGGCGGTGAGAACGGCTGGCCACCACGTGCGGCGCGTAGGGCCTGCGCCAGCTGATGTGCCGAGACAAAGAGGCGCTCACGCTGCTGCTGCTCGCGCATGAGCCGCTGTAGGTAGTCCAGCAGGGCATTGAGGCTGATGGCGAGCGGCATCAGCTCGCCTTCGACCACCTGCGCGCGTGCGTCGAAATTTCCCCGCTGGAAGGCGGTGTGCACACTCTGGATGTGCGCGATGCCATCCTGCAGGTAGCGGCGCTGCATCTCGATGAGACGCGCCTGATCGGCGATCTGCTGATTGGCCAGAGCGAGCTCTTCCGCACGCAGAGCGCCCGCGAGTGAGCGGCGCACTGAGTCCGCGCCCAGCCAGGCCGCGATCGCCGTCAGCAGCTGAAAGGCGATGGGGATCGCAAACACATCAACAACTGATCCCAGGGTGTTGGGATCAGTGCCATTCCAATAGGCTTGCAGCGCGGCATCACGTGGCAGCATATAGAGCGAGACCGCCGTAAAGACGATGGTGACCGCGCCGACCAGCAGGGGTCCACGCCGCTGAGTGAGCACGCCCGCCAGCAGGATGGGCAGCATGAGGAAGTCATAGAGACGCAGGTCGGTCGAGGTGAGCCCATGGGGCTGGGTCAGCCCTCGCGCAACGATGATGGCCCCAGCGCCCGCGGCGATGCCGGTGATCATCAGATAGCCCGCGAAGGTCGGCCGGTTGAAGCGATTTACCAGCAACGCGAGCAGGAATCCCCCAAGCGGCAGCACCGTGCCGACGAATGAGATCACGTCGAAGGTAGGGAAGAACGTGGTCGCGATGATCAAGAAGGAGAGTGCGGCAAGGCTGATCGCGATAATGCGCACCAGGCGCTGGCGGCGCGCCAGCTCGTAGCGCCTGATGACCTGCCCAGGGGTTAGCGCCTGCTGCTGGAATGCCGCCTGTGGCAAGCCATTCCCTATTCCATAGCGCATGGGGACCGCTCCGCTTTCATCTGTGCCGCCCACACAATAAGTGGCCACACAATAGTGGATTGAGCATAGTGGGTTTGTGGCATTCATGCAACTAGGGCGCGCAAAACGAGACGTGGTCAGGCGCACGCGCGAGGCACGGCGCTAGGGTGTTGGCACGGCCTGCTGGCGCAGCGTCTCACGCGTGGTGAGCTGGCCGCACGCCGCGGCGATATCGTCGCCCCGCTCGGCGCGCACGGTGTTGCTCACCCCCGCGGCCAGCAGCAGGTCGCGGAACGCCCGGATGGCCTGTCCCGTTGGCACGTGATAGGGCGCGGCGGTCTTATTCACCGGAATCAGGTTGACGTGGCAGAGTTGCTTGAATGGGCTGAGCAGGCGGCCCAGCTCGCGGGCGTGGTCCGGCTGGTCGTTGACCCCCGCCAGCAGCACATACTCGAAGGTGACTTGCCGGTTCGTCTTGGCGATATAGTCGCCAACCGCCGCGAGCACGTCTTCGATGGGATACTTCTTCGTGACCGGCATGGTCCGCAGTCGCATCTCGTTATTCGGGGCGTGCAGCGAGATTGCCAGATTCACCTGCAGCGGCTCCTCTGCCAGCCGGCGGATGCCCGGCGCCAGCCCGACGGTGGAGATCGTCATCGAGCGCGCGCCCAGGCGCAGCCCGTCTGGCATGTTGAGGATGCGCACCGCCTGGAGCGTGTGGTCATAGTTGTGCATCGGCTCACCCATGCCCATGAAGACGAGATTCGTCACGCGGCTGATGGCCTGCCCGTCGGGAGCAATCCAAGGCTCGCGGTGCAGCTCGCGGGCGAAGAAGAGGACTTGTGCGACGATCTCACCACTGGTGAGGTGCCGGTCGAAGCCCATCTGTCCCGTCGCGCAGAATGTGCAGCCATAGGCGCAGCCCGCCTGCGTCGAGACACACACCGTCGCCCGGGCGCGACTTTCCTCCGTGCCGGGATAGAGCATCAGCACGGTCTCGATCAAACGTCCGTCGGCGAGCTCCAACGCCAGCTTGCGTGTGCGGCCGTCCTTCGCGGCCACCTCGGCGCGCACCTTCGGCCCAGCAATGCTTGTCTCGGCGCGGAGGCGCTCGCGCAGGGCGGCGGGCAGCGTGCGCATCTCGTCGCAGTCGGCTACCAGCGAGCCATAGATCCAGCTCGCAATCTGCTTCGCCCGGTAGGCAGGCTCGCCCCAGGCGGTCATCAGGTCGCGCAGCTCTGGCATCGTCATGCCGAGCAGATCAATCGGGGTCTGGCTGGTGGTCATCGCGTGGGTTCCCGTTTAGAGTAGGACAATCCCAGGTATCGTACCACGTCGGAATGCGATCATGCGCCGAGCGTGGCCCCTTCGAGGCCGGGATATCCGCGGAGCAGCTCCTCGCCGGTGACCGGCCGCTTCCCCTGGGCCTGCGCCTCATCGAGCGCCAGGGCTCCGCCGCCGCACACCACCACTGGCACGCGATGCTTCCCCGTCGCGGGCACCGCCAGCACCAGGCCCGGCTCAGCCTCGCGCGGCAACGGGACCGCGTGCGCGCTGAGCACCTTCAGCGTCTCACCGTTCCACCGGGTGAAGGCTCCTGGCCACGGGCTGCATGCCCGCACCTGCCGCGAGAGCGCTATGGCGTCCTGGCCCCAGTCGAGGCGACCGTCCTCTTTGCGCAGGAGGCGGGTCACGGTGGCTTGCGAGGCATCCTGCTGGGTGGGAATGAGCGTGCCCATGACCCATGCGGGCAAGGTCTCGATCAGCAAGACGGCGCCCATGTCGGCCAGGGCGTTGGTGAGAGTGCCGGTGGTCGCATCAGGGGCGATGGGCTGGGTCCGCTGGCGCACGATCGGCCCGGTGTCGAGCCCGGCATCCATCCGCATGATGGTGATGCCTGTCTCGTCGTCGCCCGCGAGGATGGCCGCTGAGATCGGGGACGCGCCCCGCCAGCGCGGCAGGAGCGACGCATGCACATTGAGGCAGCCATGAGGCGGCAGGTCGAGCACCGCCTGGGGCAATATCTGCCCGAAGGCTGCCACGACGATGACATCTGGCGCGAGGGCACGCAGGACCTCCTGGGCCTCGACGCTGCGCAGGCTCCCCGGCTGGATCACCGGCAGCCCCAGGTCGAGTGCCGCCCGCTTCACTGGTGAGGTCGCCAGGTGCTGGCCACGCCCGGCCGGGCGATCCTCGCGGGTGACCACGGCGACGACCTCGCCGCCATCCCATTCAGCCAGCACCCGCAGCGTGGGGACGGCAAACTCAGGCGTTCCCATGTAGATCACGCGCATGGTTATTCCTCACTTCCCTTGCCATGAGGTGGCATAATCTCAGTTGCCCGCACAGTATATCGCGCGGCACCACAGGAAGGACGCCACCTTATGAATCGCAAAGAGCTGCTCGCCGCCGCACGTGAGGCTGCGCTGCATGCCTATGCGCCCTATTCCAAGTTTCGGGTGGGCGCGGCCCTGGTGGTGCGCACCGAGCAAGGTGAGCAGCTGGTGACGGGCGCAAATGTGGAGAACGCCTCCTATAGCCTCACCCTCTGTGCCGAGCGTGCGGCGCTGGCGACGGCGATGCGGCTGGTTCCTCCTGGCGCGAAGCTGGAGGTGTCTCAGCTTGCCGTCACCTGCCTCGATGTGCCCGATGACGCGCCCGCCAACAAGCGCTCCCCCTGTGGCGCGTGTCGCCAGTGGTTTGCCGAGCTGGCGCCCAAGGCGACCTTCTATGTGGATGGCATCCCCCAAGACCTGACTCTCGATGACCTGCTTCCCCTTGCCTTCGTGCTGGATGAATGAGGCCCATCCCAGGCCGAGCTTGACGTGATGCCGGCAATATGCCTCACTGCGAGGGCCGCTCACAGTGAACGGGCGGCATACTCTCTGGTGAGGTGTCGCCATGCCCCAAGATGCCTGGCAGGACGGCGCGAGATATGAGCGCTACATCGGCCGCTGGAGCCGCCTCGTCGCGAGCGAGTTTCTCGCGTGGCTGGGCATGCCTGCCCATGCGCGCTGGCTGGACTTCGGCTGCGGGACAGGCGCGCTGACGGGGACGATCATCGCCATGGCCGACCCGCGCTCCGTTGTGGGTGTTGACCGATCCGACGGGTTCCTCCGCCTCGCACGCGAGCAAGTCACCGACCCAAGGGCTACCTTCATCGTGGGAACGGCTGAGCGGCTTCCTCTCGATGACTCCGCAGTGGATGTCGCCGTCTCGGGCCTCGTGCTCAACTTCATCCCCGACGCCCCCGGGGCGCTGCGTGAGCTGTCACGTGTCACCAGAGATGGCGGCACGATCGCCGCCTATGTCTGGGATAACGGCGGCCAGATGCAGCTCTTGCGCTATTTCTGGGAGGCTGCCGTCGCGCTCGATCTGGCGGCGCGCGCCCTCGACGAGGGGCAGCGCTTCGTGCTCTGCCATCCCGACCCCCTCGCGAACCTCTTTCGCTCGGCGCATCTCGCGGAGGTGGAGGTGCGGGCGATAGATGCTCCCACGCGCTTTCGCGATTTCGACGACTATTGGGCGCCTTTCCTGGGTGGGCAAGGTCCCGCCCCCACCTATGCCCTGTCACTGGCACCTGAGCGGCGCGACGCCCTGCGCGATCGCATCCGCGCGGCGCTGCCGGTTGCCCCCGATGGCAGCATCAGCCTGATCGCCCGCGCCTGGGCCGTGCGCGGCAAGAAGTGAGCGGAAATCGTCGCGCCTATCAAATCGCGCCTATCATATAATGCGCTCGCCCGCACCGACGCGGGGACGATGCCCACATGCGAGGAAACCACCCTATGCGAAGCCTTTTGCGGGATGCCGCCGAGCGGTCGATCCGCTATCTCGAAACGCTGGACGATCGGCCCGTGCGGCCTGATCCTGCCACGGTTGCCCGTCTGGGCGAGCTGGATACTCCGCTGCAAGAGACGCCCGCCGATCCGGCCGAAGTGCTCGCCCAGCTGGATGCGTTCAGCGCGGCGACGATGGGCATCGCCAGCAAGCGGTTCTTCGGCTTCGTCATCGGCGGCTCGCTGCCCGCCGCCCTCGCGGCGAACTGGCTTGCCACGGCATGGGACCAGAACGCTGGCCTGGTCGTAGCGGCGCCATTGGTCTCGAAGCTGGAGGAGATCTCGCTGCGCTGGCTGGTGGACGTGCTTGGCTTGCCCGCTGGAACCGGCGCGGGCTTCGTGACCGGCGCCACAGTGGCCAACTTCACCTGTCTCGCGGCAGCCCGGCATGGTGTGCTGAAACAGGCCGGCTGGGACGTGGAGGCTGACGGGCTTTTCGGCGCGCCCAATGTGACCGTGGTGGTAGGCGGCGAGCCGCATCCATCGTTGCTGAAATCACTCGGGCTGGTGGGCTTCGGCCGCAACCGTGTGGTGCGCGTGGAGGCGGATAGCCAGGGCCGCATGCGCGCAGACCTCTTCCCGAAGGTCGAAGGGCCAGCCATCGTGTGCCTGCAGGCGGGCAACGTGAATACGGGCGCCTTTGATCCGGCGAGCGAGATCATCCCACTGGCGAAGGCCGCCGGGGCGTGGGTCCACGTGGATGGCGCATTCGGACTCTGGGCCGCCGCCGCGCCAGAGCGGGCGCACCTGATGCGTGGATTCGCTGAGGCCGACTCCTGGGCGACCGATGCGCACAAATACCTGAATACCCCCTATGACAGCGGCATCAGCTTCGTGCGCGATCCGCAGACGCTGGAAGCGGCGATGGCAGTTACCGCCGCCTATCTGCCGCAAAGCAATGTCGCGCGCGAGCCCGCCAGTTATACGCCAGAGCTCTCACGACGGGCGCGCGGTGTGGATGTCTGGGCGACGCTGCGCTCACTGGGGCGGCAAGGCCTGGCAGACCTCGTGGAAGGCACCTGTCGCCATGCGACGCAGTTCGCCGACGGGCTGCGCGCGGCAGGCTACGAGATCCTCAATGAAGTTGTGCTCAATCAAGTGCTGGTCAGCTTCGGGGACCCCGAGACGACGCGGCGCGTCATCGCGGGCATCCAGGAGGACGGCACCTGCTGGTGCGGTGGCACGGTCTGGCAGGGGCGCACGGCCATGCGCATCAGCATCTCGTCTTGGGCCACCACGGATGATGACGTGCGCCGCAGTCTCGACGCGATGATCCGAGTGGCGCGGGCCATCACGGGTTAGGTGGCGGGCGAGCGAGCGCATTTACCCCAGGCAGGGCCCGCGCCGGCACCGGGGAACGATGAGAGTCTTCTCAAGGTGAGATTAGGCTCAGATGAAGATTCGACAATTTCGACAGTAGCCAGCTATATCTTTTTCCTTCGCCCCTTCATGATGGAGCGAGACCCCGGCTAGGGAAGTCCGGCAGATGCGGCGGGGATCCACGAGAGCGCTGAGAGCGCCCGGTGGTGACTCGCCGCGCCTCCAGCAGCCTCGCTCGCGAGAAGGATACCGCGAAGGAGCGTCCATCATGTGCACCCGGCTCTATATCGGCAACCTCCCCTTTGCCGTCCACGAAGATCATCTGCGGCGGCTCTTCAGCATCGTTGGCGAGGTGGCGCACGTTGAAGTCCTGCGCGATCCCACGACGCGAAGGAGCCGGGGGTATGGGTTCGTCGAGATGCCAGACAGAGCCGAGGCTGAACATGCCATCGAGGTGCTGGATGAAGCCCTCATTGGCGTGACTCCCATTCAGGTCTGCAAGACCCATCCCCCTGCGCCCAGCAGCCAGAGGCAGGACCCGCGCTCATCGTCCAGCATGGTGTAGCGGCGCGCTGAATCTTACCGGCGGCATGCGAGCGTCAGGCCGGTCCAGCTCACTTCATAGCCATGCGCCTCATAGCCATGCGCCTCATAGCCATGCGCCGCTGAGGGCCAGACCACATGCTCACCACTCGGGGTCGCATATGGTTTGACGGCGTCGCTATACTAGCAGGAGGTTCTAGCCCCATGCCACAGTGATGTGAAGCCCGCCAACGGCACATGAAAAGAAGCCTCCCCGATGTCATCTCCCGCGCAGATCGTCACCCCGACCCAACCAGATGACGCCGCGCCAGGCGGCGAGCGCCAGGCCGAGCTCCGTGCCGCCGCCGAGGCTAACCGGCTGGCGGGCAAGCCACCGTATGCGAACGTGCAGATCCGCACCCGTGGTGAGCTGCAGTGGGCGCTGCGAGAAAACGGCTGGGACGGCGAGCATGACGCCTATACCGTGAAGTATGTGCTCAAGCCACAAGGCAAGGACATGCCGGCAGCCGACTTGCGCCAGGTGAACCTGGGGCACGTCTGTCTGGGCGATGTCTATCTGCGCCGGGTGGACCTGAGTGGCGCGAACCTCGTCTTCGCCGATATGCGTGGGGCGCATCTCGCCGACTCCACCCTCAGCAACGCCGACATGGGCCGGATCAACCTGAGTGGTGGCGAGCTCAACTATGCGACCCTCCCTGGCGGGCACCTGCGCGAAGCTAATCTCGCGGGGGCCAACCTGCAATACACCAATCTCGCGGGCGCGCGCTTCCACACCGCCGACCTGCGGGGCGCGGTGCTCCACGGGGCGTATATGGATGCCCGCACCGTTCTCAGCAATGCCCGCATTGACGAGCACACCTGGCTCGGCGACATCAGCTGGAATGGCGCGGCCCTCTCGCGCATTGATTGGTCGCGGGTCACACGCATCGGCGACGAGGGTAGGCCGCTTGCCGGTAAGAGCCGCACCCTTCCACAGACCCTTCCCGGCGATGTCGCGACCACCGAGGCGGAGCGCGCTCAGCGCTCAGAGCAGCCGGCGAAGCGCGGCGCATGGCGCGATGGGGCGAGGTCCCACCGGGATGCGGCGCGTGCCTATCAGCAGCTTTCGCTGGCCTTGCAGGCGCAGGGCATGAGTGAGCCGGCGGCGCGCTACGCCTATCGCGCGCAGGTGCTCCAGCGGAAGGCGCTCTGGCGCGAGGGCAAGCTGGGCCGGTGGTTCTTCTCGCTGGCGCTGGGCACGCTGGCGGGCTATGGCTATCGCATGGGGCGCATCCTGCTGGCGTATGCCGTGGTCGTGGGCCTCGCGGCCATTGCCTATTGGGTGCTGGGCGTCCTGGGCGCCGGCCCCGCGCTGCTGCCGCAGGAGGCGCTGCTGGTGAGCGTTACCGCCTTTCACGGGCGCGTCTTCTCTGAGACCTTTCGTCTGGGCGGCCCAGAGGCGTGGGTCGCGGCAGCAGAGGCGGTGCTCGGCCTCGTGATCGAGGGGATCTTCATCGCGATGCTGACCCAGCGCTTTTTCAGCCGGTGACAGCGTGCGCCGCGCTATTCTGACGCTACCTTCGCGACCTGGGCGCCGGTCATGCGCTGCAGCTCGACCGGTGAGATACGGAAGACCGTGTTCGGCGTGCCTGCCGCCGCCCAGACCTCTCCATAGCGCATGAGGCCTTCGTCCAGCCAGATGCGCAGCGCGCCAGGGTGCCCGACCGGAGCCACGCCGCCGATCGCGTAGCCGGTGGCTGAGCGCACGGCATTGGCGTCGGCCCGGCGAATGGGCGCGCCAGCCAGGATGGCAAGACGCGCCGTGTCGGCCCGGCTCGCGCCAGAGACCAGCGCGAGGATGGCCTCATCCCCTGCCATGAAGACGAGCGACTTCACGATCTGGCCGACCTCACAGCCGATGGCCGCCGCCGCATCCTCGGCGGTGCGTGTGCTCTCGGCGAAGGTGACGATCTGCGTGGTGATGCCCGCCGCGGCGAGCGCATCAGCCACACGCTGGCTCGAGGGCCTCATGCGACCCCACCCAGCCCGATGGTGGATGCCTCGCCGTTGAGCGCCTGGATGCAGAAGCTGATGTGCTGATCGAGGTCCACGCCAAGATCCTGCGCGCCACGGATGATGTCGTCGCGGTTCACTCCGCGCGCGAAGGCCTTATCCTTCATCTTCTTGCGCACCGACGAGGCTTCCATTCCCTCGAAGGTCTTCCCCGGCCGCACCAGGGCGCAGGCCACCAGCAGCCCGGCCAGCTCGTCGCAGGCATAGACCGTCTTCGAGAGCGCGTCATCGCGAGGAATGCCGAAGTGGTCATTGTGCGCGTGCGTCGAGAAGACGATGCTCTCAGGGTAGCCGAGGTCGCGCAGCCATTCCGCGCCGATCTTGCCGTGCTCCTCGATGGTGGGGTGTTCCTCGTAGTCCACATCGTGCAGCAGGCCCGCGATGCGCCACAGGCTCTCATCCTCGCCACGCTGGCGGGCATATGCGGCGACGCAGATGCTCACGGCCATGCCATGCTTGACCAGGCTCTCGTTCTGGTTGTGCGCTCGCAAGAGGGCCAGCGCGTTCTCGTAGCTCAGCTCCACCGATTGCCTCCACCATCATGTCAACGTCGGCGCACACCCAGCCCAGGGGCGCCTGGCAGCGTCAGCTTGCCTTGGGTCAGGGTGACTCCCTCGAATGGGTCCGCCTTTAACAAGAGTGCCGCATCGAGGTCCGCGTAGTCCACCAGGGGACTGATCTGCGCCGCCGCCGTGATGGCCACGGAGCTCTCGGCGCCCATGCAGCCCAGCATGATCCGCATGCCCTGAGCGCGGGCCGTGGCGATCATGTCCAGCGCCGGCGTGATGCCGCCGCACTTCATCAGCTTGATATTGATGCCGTCCACCACGCCTGCCAGCCGCGCGACATCGCGCGGCCCCACGCAGCTCTCGTCCGCAAAGACAGGCAGCGGCGACCGCTCGCGCACGAAGCGCAGGCCAGAGAGATCGTGCGCGGCGACCGGCTGCTCGATGAGGGTGACGCTGTGCTGGGCCAGGCGCTCGATGTGCCGCAGCGCCTCCTTCGGCTCCCACGCTGTGTTGGCGTCTACATAAAGGGGCAGGTCGGTCACATCACGAATTGCCTGGATGATCTCGTCGTCGTGGTCTGTGCCGACCTTGATCTTTAGCGCCTTGAACTGTCGCGCCGCTTTGGCCGCGTTGCGCGCCATCGTGAGGGGCTCATCAATGCCGATGGTGAACGAGGTGATCGGTGCGCCAGCGGGGTCGATGCCCAGCAGACGATGCGCCGGGAGGCCCGCCTTTTGCCCCAGGAGATCCCACAGCGCCATGTCGAGCGCGGCGCGGGCCGAGGCATTGTGACCTAGCGTGCGCGCTAGCCGCTCGCTGATGGAGCGAACCGCGCCAGAGTCGTCACCGAGCTGCTCGCGATAGGCTTCCAAGGCAGCAAGCACCGTCGCGCGCGACTCGCCATAATAGGCTGTGGGTGCGGCCTCGCCGAGGCCCTCATGCTCCCCATCGCGCAGGCGCACCAGCACGTTATAGCCGTGGGTGCGCACCCCCCGCGCGATGCGAAACGGTTCGGTGAATTCGAGGTCTAATGGCTCGCTCATTAGCTCCACGGTAGCCACTCTTCCATTTCATGCGTCGTGCCGCTCACAGTGGGCGAAAGAGCTGAGGGCACTATTGCCCGCCAGTCTGCCCGCTCGGTCTCGCCCCCTGCCACGCCAGCAACGCTTCGACGATCGGCCCTGCCCCAAAGCGTACCGGGTCGGTGGCAGGCACGCCCAGCTCAGCGGCCACTGCGTCGAGCGCAGCGTGCGCCTGTGCCTCATCCAGCTCGCTCGTGTTCACACTCGCGGCGATCACCGGCGCCGGCTTCAGCCAGCCCGCTGCCGTCTCATACATCCGGCGAATCTCGCCGAGGGTGGCGAGGGGCGTGCCATAGCCGCTAATGTGGGTGCGGTTCGCCTGGTGGCAGAGCACCTGGGCGTCGGGCGCGGCGCCGTGAATGAGCCCCAGAGTGACGGCTGAGTAAGCGGGGTGCGCCAGCGCGCCCTGGCCTTCCACTAGCACCCAGTCATGCCGCGAGGCGCTCTCCAGCACCAGCGCCTCGGTGGCGCCCGCGATGAAGTCGCTGATGATGCGGTCGGCGGGGATGCCACGGCCAGAGATCATGATGCCCGTCTGCCCGGTGGCCGCGAAGTCCGCTGAGAGGTGCTGGCGGCGCATCTCACGTGCGATCTCGATGGCGGCGGTCATCTTGCCGACATTGCAGTCGGTACCCGCCAGATAGATGACCTGGCTCCCCGCGCGGTGTGGCGTGCCCAGCCGCAGCCGGGTGGCGACCTCATCCGCCGGGAGGCGGACATCCCAGATGGTGACGCCGTGCTCTCTTGCGGCGGCGGCCAGCTCGGCATCATCACCCAAGAAGATATGCAACCCGCTCACGATGTTGAGCTTCGCGGCCAGTGCCGCCAGCAGGGTGGGCCGCCATTCGTCGGGCAGGCGGCCGCCACGCGGCGCGATGCCGATGAGCAGGGTGTCCGGCTGGAATGCCAGCGCCTCTGTGAGAGTGGCTACCACGGGCACATGCCGCGCGAAGCCTGTGGCGTCGCCGAGCGCCGTGCTCATATCCCGGCCCGCGTGCGCCGAATCTAGCGCCGCGACGACTGTGTCATCCCCATAGCGGATCACGCCGATGGCCGTCTTGGCCTGGTGGAAGTCGAGGCTCCCCTCGGCCAGCACTACAATGCGCCGCATGATGGCGTCTCTCCTGTCGCTAGATGAAACCCGCCCACAGCCGCGAGGCCCGCCCCGCGTAGCGAGTCGCCCACGCCGCGGCCCGCCGGCCCCGAACCCCCGATGAGCGAGCTCGTCTGCCTCGGAGCCATGGAGAAGCGTTTGGCACGTCTCGCGTGCATGACCTGCTCGCTAGACCCCCGCGGCCTGCTCCACACGCGGCTCCAGCTTGGCGAAGAGCGGCGCTGGCACGGGGAGCGCCTGCCCGGAGGGCACCGGCTCAGGCGTCCAGGGGAGCTGCGACACATCACCGGTAAAGCCCAGCAGCTCATGGAGCTTCTGTGACGAATGCGGCAGATACGGCGCGAAGAGTACCTTGAGCCCATTGAGCACCTGGATCATCGTGTGCACCGTCGTCGCGGCGCTCACGCGGTCTCCTTTGATCGCCTTCCACGGCGCCTGCTCGTCGAGATAGCGGTTGGCCTCGCGGGCCACACGCATCGCCTCTTGCAGGCCGTCGCGCAGCCGCACCGCTTCGATGGCATCGGCGGCCGCGGCGAAGCCGCTGGCGACCTCGGCGAGCATCGCGGTGTCCTGCGGGCGGGTTGGGCCGGGCTCGGGAACCTTGCCCTCGAAGTGGCGCTGGGTAAAGGTGAGCACTCGGTGGGCAGCATTCCCATACGCGGCCACCAGCTCGTCGTTGTTCCGGCGAATCAGCTCATCGTAGATGAAATCCGTGTCGCGGGTCTCAGGCGCTGCCGCGGCGAGATAATAGCGCAGGGCATCCACACCAAACTCGTCGAGCGCGTCTTTCGTCCAGATCGCTGTGCCCCGGC
>DASWAC010000267.1:0-6680 GCA_036391335.1 Ktedonobacterales bacterium | reverse complement strand
GCGCAGCAGCACATCCGTGAAGCCGCCCGTGGAGGCCCCCACATCGAGGCAGACCAGCCCGTCGGGGTCCAGCCCAAACGTGTCGAGCGCGTGCTCCAGCTTGAGTCCGCCACGGCTGGCATAGCGCATCTCACCGCTGGTCCCGCTGAGCTCGATAGTCGCGTCGGTAGGCACGCTCATGCCGGGCTTGGTGGCGAGCTGGCCGCTCACACGCACCTCGCCCGCGAGGATGACGGCCCGCGCGCGCTCACGCGAGGGGGCGAGCCCACGCGCGACCAGCAAGAGGTCCAACCGCTCGCGAGAGACCTTGGCCGGTCGGGGTGGTGTCGTCTCAGTCATGGGGCGCCTCGAGCCGCACAAAAATAGGAGATGCATGGTTGGGCAGAAGAGATCGTCACGCCGGAAGTCATGGCGGCGCACGCCTATGCTCCACGACATGGTACCATACCTGCCGTCCGGCGAAGTCGCCGCAAGAAAGGAACTCACTCGTGGCCCATTCACCCGCTGATGTGCTCGACGCCCTCCAGGCGCAGATAGCCGCGACCGAGCAAGATTACAAGGCGATGCTGAGCGAGGCGGCGGACCGGCTGCGGGCCAGCGCGGGTGGGGGCGAGGTCACCACGGCGACGCTGGAGCATCTCGACACAGGCATCACCGCCGGCATCCAGGCGCTCGAGACACGACTCGACCAGCTGAAGGAGCTTCGTGGCTGGATGAAAGCTGATCCAACCCTGACGACCTTCGCCATGGGGGCGCCCGTTGCGACCTCCGCACGGGCATCTGCGCAGCCGGCTGCCGAGAGTGGCGCTGCGCCTGTCGCCACCACGCGAAGCCCCTGGCCGCTGGCGGGGGGAATGCTCGCGCTGGGTCTGCTGGTGGGCTGGCTTGCCTCCATCGCCGCCCCGGCATCTGTTATGCTGCACCTGGGACGCTAGTGCCGCAGGGAAAGGGATCTGTCGTGAGCCATGGACCGGCAGTCACACTGCACACGGACGGTGGCTCGCGGGGGAATCCTGGGCCGGCGGGCGCGGGCTATGTCATCCTCGACGCGGCTGGTGAGGTGCTGGCTGAAGAAGGCGTCTATCTCGGCGAGATGACCAATAACCAGGCGGAATATCGCGCCCTCGTGCTGGGATTGCGGGCGGCAGAACGTTTCGCGCCGTCAGCCGTACAGGTGAAGATGGATAGCGAGCTGATCGTCAGGCAGATGCAGGGGCTCTATCGCGTGCGTGACGCCGGACTGCGCCCGCTCTATGAGGAAGCAAGCAAGCTGGCGCAAGCGCTGCCACAGGTGAGCTTCACCCATGTGCGGCGACACCTCAATCGTCGCGCGGATGCGCTCGTCAACCGGGCGCTTGATGCCCACCAGCGAGGAGCAGGCGGCAACCACTGAGGCACACTACAATGGTAATTGATGGCTCGAAGGGAATCGCCAATGTCTCATCAATCAAATCCACAATGGCCCACGACTCCCTCTCGCATCTCCGCCTCCGGTCAGCTCAAGACGCCGACGCTGGCGCCCACTCTCCCTCCAAAGCGCTCGCGTGGCTTCGCCAGGAAGCTCATGCTGGTGGTGCTCGTGCTGGCGCTCATCGGGGCAGTGACCTCCGGCATTGGCTACTTCCTGCTGGGGCGCGAGACGACGTCCTTCCCCGGCGCGTATTTCAACCGCGGGCAAAACGCCATCTGGCTGGAGCACTCGTGGTCGGGCCAGCCGCACAACGCGGCGGACTATGACGGCCTGGCTGCCACTCTCCAAGCCCACCAGATCGGCTTCGTCTACGCGCATGTCGGCCCGCTCAGCAGCGACGGCACGATAGATCCCAGGCTCGCACCCTTCGCCAAGCAGCTCGCCTTTGCGCTGCATCACCGGATGCCGGGCCTGCGCATCCTCGCGTGGATCGGCCAGCTCGAAGCCGCGAGCGGCCAGCCGGCGAGTGGGACGGTTGACCTGAGCAGCTCCAGCGTGCGCCAGCAGATTGCTCTGGCTTCGAGGCACTTCGTGGCCGACTTTGGCTTTGATGGGGTGCACTATGATATCGAGCCGATCACGAACAATAACGCGCACTTTCTCGACTTGCTCGACGTGACCCACAGCGAGCTGCCCACCGGCGCGATTCTCTCGATCTCGGCGGAAAAATGGGCGCCCAGCGCGCGCATCGCGCAGATGCTCTTCGACCAGAAGCAGGCAAGCTCATGGTGGACTACGTACTACTACCAGCAGGTGGCTGCCCACACGGACCAGATCGTGCTGCTGCCCTATAACTCGGCGATGCCAAACGCCGACCTCTATCGCATCTTCGTGAAGCAGCAGGTGCAGCACGTGCTGGAAGCCGCCCGCGCCGCGAAGAATTCGCCCTCGGTGCTCGTCGGCATCCCCACCTATCCCGGCAACGACAAGTGGTTCCACGACTCCGCCGAGAACATGGATAGCGGGCTGCGCGGCGTCATCTCTGGCCTGAACAGCGAGGATGCCTCGTCACCCTTCGTCGGGGTCGCCATCTACCGCTATGGCACGACCCAGCCCTCCTCATGGCAGACCTACGACAAGCTCTGGGGCACCGCGAAAGGGTAGCGCCTTGCCTCACGACCATCTCTTGCTTTCAGTGCTATGATTGGCATGGCTCAGCCTGATTGACTGTGCATTTACCGTGGGCTTGCCTTTCTGAAAGGCAGAGATTCACTATGGCGGATGGTAGCCCGGCTCTGCCAACCCTCCTCGCGCATTCGTCACACGCGGCATTGCCGATGCCTGCGCATGATGTCTGCCTGACCCCTCGCCTCTGCATCGTGACCGCGCCTATCGAGACGAGCGCAGCGATGCTTACCGTCTGCGGCATCATGCTCTGCCTGGCGGCATGTGGCGTTCTCTTCGTGCCGTTGCTCTATGGGCGGCTCAGGTGGTCACAGGGCTTGGCGCTCTTGCCCTTGCTGGGAGGCGCCTGCGTGCTGGTGCTTGCTCAGATCGTCTGGACGGCGAGTGATTATCTCAACGCCATTCCCAGCCTGCAGCCACCCACCGCTCCCCCTAGCTATTTTGAGCTGTTCTTTCGTCATGTTTCACAGGCAACTGCCTATTATGTCTGGCTCTCGATGGCAGCGCTGGTGGGCGCCTTCATCCTGCTGGTCGCGTCTGTAGGCATAGCGCGGCGAAGCGTCGTAGGTGCGGCTGAATCCCAGCGGCGGCGAGGAGCTGCACATGCCGCATGATATCCCCGCGCTCGGAGCCATCGCGTTGCCCACTCGACCGCACACACTGTGTCCGGCCGCATTCTACGGCTGCCCAGACCTCAGCGTGTCAGCGCTCTGGGTAAGTCTTACCCTGGCCAGCGCGGTCTTCCTGCTGGCGCTGAGTGCATTTCTCGTGGCGCTGCCCGTGCTCAGGCGCCGCGGGTGGTGGCTATCTGTGCTGCTGGTGCTCACCTTCCCGCTCGGTGTCAACGCCCTCCAGCTTGCTGACCAAGAGCGCGCGCTCTACATCACTCTCGCGCCACGGCCCGGTGTGCCGGTCATCTGGCCGCTGACATCTCTCGTTGACGCGCGGCTGAACGGAACGCTGGATGTCGTGCAGGCATACACATGGCTCAGCGTGGTAGTGGTCACGGTGACGGTGCTGCTCGTGGGTCTGGTGATAGGTCTGGCGCAGTGGACATCTCAGGTGAAGGAAGGCTGACCGGAGCGGCCCAACGCCTAACGCGTCCTCCGACGGCCTCACCTCACTCGTCGTTCGCGTCGAGCTCCACCAGCACCTGCCCGCCAGGCACGACATCGCCCGCGCGCGCGCTCACCCGGCGCACGGTGCCCGCGTAGGGCGCCACGATGGCGTGCTCCATCTTCATCGCGCCCAGCACCACTAATGTTTGGTGCTCCTCCACCTGATCGCCCTCCGCGACGCGCACGCTGATGATGGTGCCGGCCATCGGCGCGGTGAGCGCTTGCACGCCAGCCGCGCTGTGGTGCCCGTGCGTGGCGGTGGCGATATCCAGCGGGCGTGGCCGCGCCAGGGTGTAGCTCTGCCCGTCGTAGCTCACCAGCACGTCATAATCACGCCGGGCCACCGTCGCGTGGAAGATGCCCTCGACGGTCGTCACCGTGATGCCGCCGTCACGCGCCACCGCATGCAGCGGGTAGGCCGACAGCGCCGCGCCATCCACCGTGACGGCGAATCCACCGATGGGGAGGCTGGTCACAGTGACCCGGTGGGCCGCTTGCCCCGCGTGATAATGGGCCTCACGCGTGAGCCCCGCGCTGGCTGTCACGCCTGAGGTCCACGGATTGTATGGCCCCGTGCGCGATGTGACAGGGGCGCTCAGGGCCTCCCATAGCGCGGCGGCTGCCAGCGCCTCGCGCGGGGGCTCACCGGCGGCCATGGTGAGCTGGTGCGTCTCCAGATAGCTGATCGCGGTGCGCCCGGCACGGAAGTCGGACTCGGCAGCAATGGCGCGTGCCAGCGGGATATTGTGTGCCACGCCCAGGATGGCGAACTCACGCAGGGCACGCTCCAGCCGCTGGATGGCGGCAGGCCGGTCGGGCGCATTGACGATGAGCTTGGCCAGCATGGGATCATAGTGCATGCTGACCTCATCGCCGGTGGCGACCCCGGCATCCACGCGCACGCCTGGGCCTGTGGGCGGCGTGAAGGCGAGCAGGGCGCCCGTCGAAGGCAGGTACTGATTCGCGGGATCTTCGGCGTAGATGCGCGCCTCGATCGTGTGGCCGCGAAAGGTGATCTCATCCTGGCGAATTGTGAGCCGCTCGCCCGCCGCGATGTCAAGCTGGAGCCGCACCAGGTCCAGCCCGGTCACGCCCTCCGTAACGGGATGCTCCACCTGGAGGCGCGTATTCATCTCCAGGAAGAAATAGCTGCCGGACTCATCCAGCAGGAACTCGCAGGTGCCGGCGTTAACGTAGCCCACCGATTGCGCGGCCCGCACTGCCGCCTCTCCCATCCGCGCCCGCAGCTCAGGCGTCAGCGCAGGCGAGGGGCTTTCCTCGATGACCTTCTGGTGCCGCCGCTGGATGGAGCATTCGCGCTCACCGAGATGAATCGTGTTCCCGTGGTGATCGGCCAGCACCTGGATCTCGACGTGACGCGGCCCGACGATCAGGCGCTCCAGAAAGACGCTCTCACTGCCGAAGGCCGCCAGCGCCTCACGCTGCGCCGCGCCGAGCGCCTCGGCGAAGTCGGCGGGCCGCTGCACGACACGCATCCCTTTCCCGCCACCGCCGGCTGCCGCCTTGATCATGACAGGATACCCGATGCGCTCGGCCTCACGCGCCAGCGTTTTCGCGTCACGCGCCGCGCCAGCATAGCCCGGCACCGTGGGCACGCCGCGCGACTCGACGGCCTGCTTGGCGGCAATCTTATCGCCCATCGTGCGGATGGCCTCAGGCGACGGCCCGATGAAGACGATGCCCGCCTGCCGGCAGGCCTCCGCGAAGTCGGCATTCTCTGAGAGGAAGCCATAGCCGGGATGAATCGCTTCCGCGCCGCTGGCCCTGGCTGCCTGGAGGATCGCCGGGATAGAGAGATAGCTCTCGCGCGCGGGCGCCGGGCCGATGGCGTGGGCCTCGTCGGCAGCGCGCACGTGGGCGGCGTTGGCATCCACGTCGGAATAGATCGCGATGGCCCGAATGCCCATCTCGCGGCAGGCCGTCAGCACGCGGACGGCGATCTCGCCCCGATTGGCGACGAGCACGCGCTTAAACATCGTCGCGCTTCCAGCGTGGGGCGCGCTTTTCCAGGAAGGCTCGGATGCCCTCCTGCCCCTCTTCGCTGACGCGAAGGCTGGCGATGGTGGCAGCGGTAGTCTCACTCGCCTCTGAGGGCTCCAGCTGGGTCACGGTGCGCGCCAGCAGCTTGCCCGCCCGCACGCCCGCGGGACCATTGGCGCCGATGGCCAGCAGGGTTGCGGTGATGGCCTCATCGAGCTGCTCGGCCGGAACCACTTTATGGATCAGCCCGATATCCAGGGCCTTGCGCGCGTCGAACTGCTCCGCCGTGATGAAGAGGGCACGCGCCTGGCTCTGGCCGATCTTGGGCACGACGAACTGCGAGATGACGGCAGGCGCGATGCCGAGCCGGGCCTCGGTGAAGCCGAAGAGGGTGCCCTCCGCCGCGATGACGAGGTCGCAGACAGCAGCGAGGCCCACTCCGCCGCCGAGCGCCGCGCCGTGCAGGCGCCCGATGACCGGATGCCGGCAGGTGTCGATGGCGCGCAACATGTCAGACATCTTGAGCGCGTCGGCGATGTTGTCGTCATGGGTATAGGCCATGCTCGCGCCCATCCAGTTGAGATCGGCGCCCGCGCTAAAGAGTTTGCCCGCGCCCTGGAGCACGATGGCGCGAATGTCATTCGCGTTGCTCAGGCGCTCGAAGGCATCGGCCAGCTCGGCGATGAGGGTCGCATTGAAGGCATTGCGCACCTCTGGCCGGTTGAGCGTGACGACAGCCGCGAAGCCGCGCCGGCTCAAGGTGAGATGCTGATACGGCGTTGTCTCCCAGCTCTCGCGAGGCAATGAGTCGCCAGACATGAGATGCCACCTCCTCGTGACGTCGCGGCGCTTCCCGGCTGAGCGCGTGCCTTCCTGAGTATGCGGCATGCGGCGCGCGCCGGTCAATATGCGCTGTGCGGCGGGTTGCCGCGCGGCAGAGCCTCGCCGTACCATGTGGGAGGATG
>DASWAC010000266.1:0-3391 GCA_036391335.1 Ktedonobacterales bacterium | reverse complement strand
GACCTCGACTGCCTGAAGAGCTTCACCGGTGAGCACTGGCAGGAGGCCAGCATTCTCCCCGGCGAGGCTGACCTGCTGCGTGAGGTGGCCGTCAAGCACTATGACGAGTCATACGCTAGCCTTGTCGAGATGTGGCAGGCGGTGGCCAGTGTGGTCAAGGCGCGTGAGGATGCCGCCATCACCTCACCCTTGACTGATGCGCAGTGGGCCGCCATAGCGCCTCTGCTTCGCCAGAGCGCCCCAGCGGTGCGCCGGCGCGGCCGGCCGCAGGCCAGCAACCGTCAGGCGCTCGACGGCATTCTCTATGTGCTGCGCTCCGGGCACAGCTGGGGCTCGATTCCCACTGCCTATGCCAGCCCCGCCACGTGCTGGCGTCGCTTCAGCCGGTGGGAGGCTGATGGCACCTGGGCGCAGGTATGGCAGGCGCTGCTGGCCTCGCTGGATGCGCCGGGCAGGCAGGCGTGGGCGCTCGCCTTTCTCGACCACCGGCATGTGCCCACGGTGCGCCGCCGCAAGCCTTTGCAGGCGCCTTGGACGTCTGCGACAGCCTAGCTTGCCGCGATGAAGTCGCCCACAATTTGCGCCAGCCGCTCTCCCGCGTCTTCCTGGATGAAGTGGCCCGCGTGCTCGATGGTGACGTGCGGCTGCCCGTGTGCGCCAGGGATGGCCGCCTGCAGCACTGCCGCGCCCGCGCCAGTGATCCGGTCGGAGTCCCCAAAGGCGCAGAGGAAGGGCTTCTGCCACTGGCTGAGAACCTCCCATGCCTTGCGGTTGGCCGGAGCGGCGGGATCATCAGGGGTGGCGGGTACCAGGAGCGGAAACTGGCGTGCGCCTTCCTTATAGGTCTCGTCGGGGAATGGCGCGTCATAGGCCGCGAGCACATCAGCCGATGGGGGTGTCACGCAGCCATGCGCGACGATGTCGCTGACGTCGAAGGTGGGCATCTCTTGTGACTGCCGGCGCCAGCGCTCGAATGCGCGCCCAAGAGGTATGTCGCCCGTCGGCAGGAAGGTGTTCGCGGCGACTATGCGCGCGAAGCGGTCGGGATGCTCGGCGGCCAACCGCAGCCCGATGAGACCACCCCAGTCCTGGCCCAAGAGAGTGACGTCACGCAGGTCAAGCTGCTCCAGCACGTTGAGCATCCAGCTCACGTGGCGCGCATAGGTGTAATCCTCACGGGCGGTGGGCTTGTCAGAGCGCCCAAAGCCGACGAGATCTGGCGCGATGACCCGGTTCCCGCGTGCGGCGAGTGGGGAGATCATCTTGCGATAGAGGTATGACCACGACGGCTCACCATGCAGCAGCAGGACAGGCCGCGCGTCACGGGGCCCCTCATCCACATAGTGGATGCGCACACCGTCCGCCTCGAGATAGTGTGGGGCGAAATCATAGCCAGGAAGGTTCTTGAAGCGCTCATCAGGTGTTCGCAGCACATGCATCGGGAGCAGTCCCTTCTGTGGCGCAAAGCCCCCTCGCCGGATGGCAAAGGGGGCCAGTGAGGTGCTTGGCGAGAGGCCGCCAGGTCTATTTGCCGGCGGCGAGGCGCTTGGCGACGACATCCCAGTTCAGCACGTTCCACCACGCGGCGAGATAGTCCGCGCGGCGATTCTGATACTTGAGATAGTAGGCATGCTCCCACACGTCGTTACCCATGACGGGGTACTCGCCATCCATCATGGGGTTATCCTGGTTGGGCGTTGACTTGATGGCTAGCTTGCCATCGCTGCCGAGCACGAGCCAGGCCCAGCCGGAGCCGAAGCGCTTCACGCCAGCATCCGCGAAGGCAGCCTTGAACGCATCGAGTGAGCCGAAGCTCGCGGTGAGCGCGCTGGCGAGGTCGCCTGCAGGCTCCTTGGCGCCGCCAGGAGTCATCAGCTCCCAGAACATGGTGTGGTTGACATGGCCGCCGCCATTGTTGCGCACCGCCATACGGACGCTCTCGGGGACGCTATTGAGGCTCTTGATGACCTCCTCAGCCGACTTGCCCTCGAAATCTGTCAGCCCTTGCAGGGCGTTGTTCAGATTGGTGACATAGGCGGCATGGTGCTTGTCGTGGTGCAGCTGCATCGTCTGCGTGTCGATGTGTGGCTCGAGCGCGCTGTAATCATAGGGCAGTGGTGGCAGCTCAAATGCCATGGGGGTAGGCTCTCCTTGGGCGAAAGTGCGACGGCGCCGATGCGCGGCAATGCGCAGGCGCACACTGGTCGCGCCAGCTCGACATACCGGCACGGCCCCACACAGATGTAGCGCGCCAGAGGCCGAAATGTCAAGCGCCGCTCGCTCGTGAGCAGCCTGCCTAGCACAGCCAGTCGCGCGTATCGTTCTTCTTGCGCGCCTTGCTCTTGCCGGTGTTACCGCTGTTGAGGAACTCTGACTTCGCGGCGGCGCGCTTGCGGCGCTCGGTCGGCTGGTCGTCCTCTTCCATCTCGCCGTCAGGCGCGGCATCATCCGTCCAGCTGCTCTTCTCGTCCGAAGACCACATCGCCATGGCCTCGCGCATGGCGTCTTTTAGGCGGGCGTCATCGGCCTGGGGATGCATCCCCGTCTCGGCCAGCGATCCCAGCTCGACGGGACCTTCATTCACCTTCTTGCGACGCCTGCTCGATGAGCTGTCTGGATCCTCCCTGCTGTGCGACGGCGCGGGTGGGAGGGTTCGCCAGTCTTGCCGCGGCTCTTCGATGGGCGGTGCCCCAGGGATCGGCGCGCCCGTCATGCTCAGCGGGCCCGAGGGGATATTCACCGCCGGTGGCGAGCTGCCAATCGCCTGCCACGCGGGGCCGGCCGTGATCGAGCTGGGCAAGGTGGGAACCGGCGTCGTGCCGTGCCAGCCACGACGCAGCGCCTGGGCCGCCAGCCGCGCCTGAGCCACCTTATGCACCTTTGTCAGGCTCTTATCCCAGGCAAAAGCCCACGTGGCCAGCACACCCAGGCCAAAGCCGATGGCTCCCGTCAGCAGCACGCCGAGCACCGGCCCGCCCACCGGACCGGCAAAGGCTAGCGAGGCGGCCAGCTTCGCGAAAGAGAGTCTGTCCACGTGCGACTCACGCACCAGCGCGGCGGTGTCGCGGTGCGGTCCGGTGAAGAAGCCCGCCAGCGCGCCAGCCGCAGCCAGCGCGACGGCCGTGCCGGTCGCCTTGAGGGTAGCCTCGGTCTGGCGACCATACCAGGTCCACTCCAGCCACTTCGCGATGGCCAGGCCCGCGAGAATGCCCACCAGCAGCAGCACGCCCGCGACGGTGAAGGCGGCGAAGCGCGCGGCGAGATAGGCCAGCGCCCCCCCAAGCAGACCCAAGATAATGCCGACCCTCAGCACCGTTCGCATTGCCTGCTCCCTCACCCTTCGCGCACTGGCGCGCCTAGAGGTACTTCGCGATAAGCATCCGCTGGACCT
>DASWAC010000265.1:0-2908 GCA_036391335.1 Ktedonobacterales bacterium | reverse complement strand
GGCTGCTGCGTGATGTGGCGGAGGGCCGCGTGCTCGGCGACACGACGACCCTGCTCGACCCGGCCGTGGTCGCCACTATCAAGGAGCGCTACGAGTCACAGGAGGGCTGAGCGGCTCACGATGCGGCTGACATGGGGGACGACATGCGCCCTCGCTTGAGCGCGAGCGCAGTTGCCGTCTCTCATCTCGAATGGACGCTAACGCGCGCCTGCCCACCATGCCCGCTCCGCGGCGCGAGGGTCGTCCACGACCTGCGAGGTGGTATCGAAGCGCATAGTCGCCCTGCGGCTGAGATCGTACCTCGGCCAGCCGGGGTCCCCATTGGTCGCGAAGGCCACCCAGGCGGCGTGCATGGTGTCGGCGAGCCCTTGCGGGGGGCTCGCGCCCAGGAGCGGCTCGGTGCCATAGCCGAGCGTGTCGAAGGCGAAGGCAATCTCAAGCGCATGGCATGCGCCAAGGACTCCGTTGAGCTGCGGCGAGCGCCAGGCGAACTCGTACATATAGGTGGCCGAAGGACTCTTGGCGTGGGCATCCGCCAGGCGGATTGCGGGAATGCGCCAGAGCCAGTCCGTCTGGAGAGCCGCGAGCAGGTCACCAGGCAGGGCCTTGGGATAGGCCGCGCGATAGGCGCTCAGTGACGCTTCGACCGGGAGACCATAGGCCATCACAGTGCCCGCAAGGGCCTCATCGGTGATCAGGTCGAGCATGCCACCCGGCGCCAGGAACAGTCTGTTCTCATCAATGTTCGTGCCGATCATGATGTCAATGCCCGCACTGGCTCCAGCAACGATGCGGTCAATGGGACGCGCGGGAAGGATGTCCCCGTCTAGCACCGGCTGCCATGGCAGCATGGTGAGCACCACCTCACCCCAGCGCTCCGGATCAGGATGTGTCTGGAGGTCGGCCCTTAGCTCCTCCTGGGCCGTAAGCAGGCGATCGAGGGGAACCGACGCGAAGGCTTCTCGTGTCATCGCTACCCCGAGCTTCTCGGCGAGATACTGGCCGATCCGCTGCGCCGTGGCGGCGCTGGTCACAATATGCGCTGCGCCACTCTGGGCGATCGCCCGGCGAAACAGCCCCTCGGCGCGCGGCATGGAAAGCAGTGTGCCAACACTCAGCGCGCCAGCCGATTCCCCGAAGATGGTGACATTGCCGGGGTCGCCCCCGAAGGCGGCGATATTCTCCTGGACCCACCGGAGGGCGGCAATCTGGTCGAGCAAGCCGCGATTAGCGTTCCCTTCAGGCAGGGCAAGGAAACCCTCGGCGCCAACGCGGTAATTGATGGTGACGCACACGATGCCGTCGCGGGCAAAGTGGCTGCCGTCATACCAGGGAGACGCGCTCGCGGCGTGATACTCAAACAGCCCGCCCGGAATCCAGACCATGACGGGGCGTCCGACTGGCCCCAGGCTGGGGGACCAGATATTGAGGGTCAGGCAGTCCTCACCGGAGCCGACCTGCTCCGGCGGGATGAGCAGCTGGACTTGTGGAGGGTATAGCGACTGGGGCGGCTTTGGGCCAAAGGCCAGGGCATCGCGCACGCCGCTCCACGGTGGTACCGGCTGCGGGGGCCGCAGGTGATTGGCGCCAAACGGCGGCGCCGCATAAGGAATGCCCTTGAAGACATTCACACCACCGGCGACGGTGCCACGCACCGCCCCGGATCGAGTCTTGACGATGATATTCACTGGGACACCACTTTCTGCTTTGACGTGCCGTCTGCTTCGGCTAGCGCCGGCTCGGCCGCGACATCATCGAGACCATAGCCACCTTCGATCAGCTCCCTCAGCCGCTTGGTGAAGCGCGCGGTGGGTGCGCCGTCGACCAGGTCATGATCGACGCTCACCGTCAGGCTCAGATACTCGCGCAAGGCGATCTGCCCATCCACGCTGCCTGGCTTCTCGCCAATGCCGCCCACCGTCACCAGGAAGGTGGGCGGAGGGATAGGGATGCCCCAGCCGGCGCCGCTCCCAAACATCCCCACCGCCGTGAGGCCTACCGTCCCGAGGGCCTTCTTCCGCACCTCTGGATACCTGTTCCCTATCCATGAGAAGAGCCACAGATAGGGACCAAAGAGCGCGGTTGGCAGGAAGCGAGGCCCCCTCAAGGCTTTTTCGATGTTCGCCCCCTGGACCGCTCGAAGCTCACGATGGATCTCGCGCAGCGTCTTGTGATTCGCCATGCGGATGACGTGGGGCACGACGTATTTCCCACCAGCCACGTCGTGCTCGATGGGAACCCACACGTCCACGTCATCAAACACAACGAGACGGTTACTACCCAGGCGATAGGCTTGCACTTCTCGATTCTCGTCGACGGCTTTCGCCAGGCAGGCAGTGAGGAATGCCGTAAACGACAGGGCCTGCCCTGTCTTCGCCTTGTGCGCGGCCAGGGCCGCACGCGCGCTGGTCACATCAACCTCGATCAAGCCGTGCATGATGGATTTGCCCTGAGTGGAACGAAACATGGCCGCCATCCAGCGCCGGACCTTCGGATATGGGGCTACCTGATACGTGGCGTGCTGCCGTTTCATGCTCTCTCACCTTCCCCTCGGGGAGGCAGGGCATCCTGCCTCGTCCGTGCCTCGTCGCACCCATCGGGAGATGGACCGACCTTTCCACGCTGGAGTGGACGCTGTGAGCGTTACGGGCACATCACAAACATGAATGGCGTCTTCACAGGGCCCTCACAGGGGTGGGGACGGGGAAGGGAGTCGCTGAGCAGCGCATCAGTTCGACGCTCACTTGCAGTTTGCAATGCAAACCAGTCCTTGACGTGGCCTGAAAATCCATGTACACTCAGTATGAGTTTGAGATACAAACCAGTTTGCACTTCGAGGTGAACCATGTATAACTACCCGCGCCTGCGGTTCGTGACGGCGAACTACGAAAACCTGCAAGGGCTGCAT
>DASWAC010000264.1:0-6866 GCA_036391335.1 Ktedonobacterales bacterium | reverse complement strand
CTGCCCGCCAACGTCGCCTGCGCGGTGAACCCCGCGCTGACCTATGCGCGTGTCGAGCAGGATGGCGACACCTATTACCTGGCCCATAGCAACGTGGCTGCCGCGCCCGCGAAGGGGAAAGAGGGCAAGGCCGCGCCGAAGGTCAATGATGCGCTGGCTACCCTCAGGCGGCTGCGCGGCCACGAGCATGGCGAGGCCACCATCACCGGCACGCTCACCGGCAGCGAGATGCTCGGCTGGCGCTATCGCGGCCCCTTCGACGAGCTGGCCGCCTGGCGTGAGACGGGCGCGGAGCATCGTGTGGTCGCCTGGGACGACGTGACCGCCGAGGAGGGAACGGGCATCGTGCATATGGCGCCCGGCTGTGGCCGCGAAGACTATCAAGTGGGCAAGCGCGAGGGGCTGGCCGTGCTCGCTCCGGTAGATGAATCCGGCGTGTACCACGAGGGCTATGGCTTCCTCACCGGGCAGTCCACCGCTGAGGTCGCACGCGCCATCTTCGACAGCCTGCGCGAGAAGGGCTATTTCTACCAGACGGAATCCTACAAGCATGTGTATCCCCACTGCTGGCGCTGCAAGACTGAGCTCATCTTCCGTCTGGTGGACGAGTGGTTCATCTCGATGGGCAACCTCGACGCGCCCGGCGACAACCTGCGCAAGCGCCTCGTGCGCATCACCCAGGAAGTCACCTGGATCCCCGGCTTCGGCCTGGAGCGCGAGCTTGACTGGCTGCGCAATATGGAAGACTGGATGATCTCGAAGAAGCGCTATTGGGGGCTGGCGCTGCCCATCTGGCGCTGCGACGCCTGTGAGCGGTTCGAGATCATCGGCAGCAAAGAAGAGCTCCGCGAGCGCGCCGTCGCCGGCTGGGAAGAATTCGAAGGGCACACACCGCACCGCCCCTGGGTGGACGCCGTCAAGATCGCCTGCAGCGAGTGCGGCCAGCTGTGCAGCCGCGTGCTCGATGTGGGGAATCCTTGGCTCGACGCGGGCATCGTCTCGTTCTCGACTATGCGCTATGCCACCGACCGCGACTACTGGCGGCAGTGGTTCCCCGCCGACTTTATCACCGAGAGCTTTCCGGGCCAGTTCCGCAACTGGTTCTACTCGCTGTTGGTAATGGCCGCGGCGCTCGAGGACACCGAGCCTTTCCGCACCGTGCTGGGCTTCGCGACCCTGTTCGACGAATTTGGGAAGGAGATGCACAAGAGCGCCGGCAATAGCATCCCGTTTGACGAGGCCGCCGAGATCGTCGGCGCCGACACCATGCGCTGGCTCTTCGTGAACCAGACGCCGGAGCAGAACCTGCGCTTCCCGCGCATCCCATCTGTGGAGGACGCGAAGAAGGCGCGGGCGGCCGGGCTGGCGCCACGCCTGAGCGATCTGTGGATGCAGTCACGCGCGCCGCTCGACAAGCTGTGGAATGTCTACTCATTCTTCGTGACCTACGCCAACATTGATGGGTTCAATCCGGCCACGCGCCGCCTCGCGGTGACGAAGCGGACAGACCTGGACCGCTGGCTGCTCTCGGAGGTGCAAGACACCACTCGCCGTGTGACGGCCGCGCTGGAGGCCTTCGACCCCCAAGCGGGCGCTTTCGCGCTGGCCGAGCTGATCGAGGACCTCTCGAACTGGTACGTGCGCCGCAGCCGCCGCCGCTTCTGGAAAGCCGAGGAAGATGCCGACAAGGTCGGCGCGTATCTCACGCTCTATGAGTGCCTCGTCACCCTCACGAAGCTGCTCGCGCCGTTTACCCCCTTCATCGCGGAGTCAATGTATCAAAACCTCGTCTGCGAGGTCGACCGCGACGCGCCAGAGAGCGTGCACCTGTGCGACTGGCCAAAGGCCCGCGCCTCGCTGACATTCCCGGCGCTGCGTGATGACACGGCGCTGGTCATGCGGGTGGTGGCGCTGGGTCGCGCCGCCCGCGAGAAGGCGCAGCTGCGGGTGCGACAGCCACTGAGCACGCTCTATGTGCGCGTGACGAGTGATGCCGAGGCTGAGGCGCTGGCCCGCCTGGCCGACCAGCTTCGCGAGGAGCTGAATGTGAAGCGCGTCGAGCTGCTGCCCGACGGGAGCGACATGCTGCACTATACGGTGCAGCCGCGCATGAGCGTGCTGGGTCCCAAGCTCGGCAAGCTGCTGCCCAAGACGCTGGCGACCCTTCGCTCCGGCGATATGCGGGCAGCGGCTCGTGACCTGCGCGACCATGGGCGCATCGCGCTGCGGGTGGACGGGCAGGAGGTAACGCTCACCCCTGACGATGTCGAGGTGGAGGCCAGCGCCCGCGAGGGCTATGTCGCCGCTGAGGATCGTGGCTATGTTGTCGCGCTCGACACCTCGCTGAGCCCTGAGCTCGTGGCCGAGGGGCTATCGCGTGACCTCACGCATCTGCTGCAAGAGGCGCGCAAGCATGCCGGTCTCGACATCCAGGATCACATCGAGGCGGATCTGTGGACGGATCGTGCGCTGGCCACGATGCTCGTGCCTCACCACGCCTATCTCGCCGATGAGACGCTCAGCCGGCGGCTGGAGGTGCACACCGGCGCACCAGACGGCACGGCGCGCGACGGCGTGTATGAGGAGGCCATCCCGGCGGAAAAGCTCGGCGGGCACGCACTGACGCTGCGCCTGCGCAAGAGGTAAACGAGTGACCCGACGTGCTCCCTCCCCGCCAAGGGAAGGGTTGGCCGGCGCAGGTTGCCCACCCCTCACACGCTGACCAGCGCGATGCCGGTGAGGATGGCGACGACCCCGGCCCACTGCCACAGGGCCAGACGCTCGCGCAGGAAGATCCATGCCAGCACGACGGTGACCGCGCTGAAGAGCGACGAGATGGTCACCACGATGCTGGTCGGCGCCACCGTGATGCCGGCGTTATAGGCGATGTTGGCCACGAGATCGAGCAGGACTGACGGGACCATGAAGGCCCAGAGCCGGCGCTGGCGAAAGCCGCCCAGCCCCGCGCCGAGCCTGCCGGATCGCGCGACCAGCAGCAGCGCGAGCGCGCCTACCACCACGAAGGAGACCATCCGGCCCACCAACACCGTCGTCAGCCCGCCAAGCGCGGGAACGACGAGCTTCAGCGCCCAGTAGCCGATTCCAAAGCTCAGCATCGCGCCGATGGCTTCGGGCACACCGGTCATCGTGGAATGCCCATGCCCGCTCTCGATCATCGTGGGCTTGGCACGGCGCGAGATGCTGGCCACCACGACCCCGGCGATCGCCAGCACGATGCCCAGCAGCGGGGCAATGGCCAGGCGCTCACCACTGAGGAACGCCAGCGCGGCGGTGACCACGGCGAATGCGGAGACGATGGGCGAGAGGATCGAGATCGTGCCATGCGTGAAGGCGCGATAGAGGAGCCATCCTCCCAACAGGTTCACCAGACTGATCACCGCGGTCAGGGTGAGGATCTGCCAGGTTTGGCCTGCCAGCCTGATCTGCCCGGAGGGCCAGCCTACCAGCAGCAGCGCGGGCAGCGCGATGAGTTGGCTGGCCGCCAGCGCCGTAAACGCGCTCGTCGTGCGCCCGGCGGCGCGCACACAGAGATCGCCGATGCCCCAGCAGGTAGCGGTGAGCAGGCCGAGCAGAATCCCAACGGTCATGATCGCGTCTTCCCCATCGCGAACGCAGCGCGCACGCTGAGGGACACCACTCGGCGAATGAAAGGCTACGTCTGCTGATGATACGGCGTGGTGGCGCACACGTCGCAAGAGCTAGGAGGCACACATGCTGGCTTCCCGCTCAGCTCGCGGGCTTGCGAGCCAATAGCCTCCCGTGGTATGGTTACTGGCGCGCCTGGGACCGCACGCAGTCAGATACGCACAGGAGCCCGTTATGTCGCCTGCCTCATCCTCACGCCATCCGGCGGCAGAGGACCCCCGGGGCGGCCACGCGCAGACCGGAAACGCGGGCTTGCCCATCCCCGACTACACCGCGGATGCGCTGCGCGGGGCGATCACACTGCTGCGTGCCGATGGCGGCGAGATCGTGCTCTTCGATGCGACACGGCAGCATCTGGTGACACGAGCGCGCATCACCCATGCGCAGTCCAACGCGCTGGGTGGCATCGGTCGCGCCCCTGCCTCCGGCGGTCTGGCCCCCGCGCGGCCGTCGCATGTCAAGAGCGCCCCTTCCGCGCCAGAGCTCGATCAGGATACCGTCGTCATGCAGTCGCCCGCCCGCGTCATCGCTCTGGGCGAGGGCCCACTGGGTCTCGCGGCGAAGATGGGCAGCCCGGTGCTCTTCGAGGCACGGCAATATCCCGACTTGGCACGCGCCAGCGCGGACCCGGAAGCATCGTGGCATCTCGCGGTGCCGATCTTCGAGGCGGGCAGCCTCGCCGAGGCCCACGGCACCACGGTGATGGGGGCCATCAGTGTGCACGTGCGCAATCCACAGTGGGGCTTCACCCAGCAGCACATCGAGCTCCTCACCCTCCACGCCGACCGGCTGGCGCGCAGCATGCAGCTGGCCAAGCTGGACCGTCAGACCCTCACCGTCACGCTCCCGCTGGAGATCATGCGTGGGCTCAGTGAGGGCGCGAGTGATCCCGCCTCGCTCTATGGTCGGCTTCGAGCCACCGCGCGGAAGCTCTTTGACGCCCCCTCGTTTGCCGTGGCACGCATCCCACCTGGCGAGTCGGGGCTTCGCTTCGACGCGGCCGAGCGCGATGGCGTGCCGGTCGGCGCGTCCGGCGCGGAGCCTGCGCCAGCGTGGTGGCAGGTCGTCAGCCGTGGGCAGCTGGTGCGAGTCTCCACCACCGAGGAGCGCGCCACCTACCCGCAGATCTGCATCCCCGGCTGGGGCGATCCGGTGCCTGTCCAATCGCTCATGGCGGCGCCGCTGTGGGGAGCGCGGGGGGTGGTTGGCGCGGTCGCCATCGCCAGCCCACGCAGCAATGCGTATGGCGTCGAGCACGAGGCCGTCTTCGAGATCCTCAGCCGCGCGGCATCGCTCGTCATCGAGCAGGACCGCTTCCGCCACAGCCATGATCTTTCCGAGCAGCACAGCCGCGCCCAGAGCGAGCAGATGGCCATTCTGGTGAATGCGCTGCTGGCGCTGCGAGCCTCACTCGCCCTCGAAGAGACCCTGAGCTCCTTCGCCACGACCACCGCTCAGATGACGACGGCCGAGCACACCATCGTGATGCTGCTCGATGAGGACAACCGTGAGCTGCGTGGCAAGGCCATCGGGACGAAGATTGGCGCTCAGTCGCCGCACCGGCAGCCAGATGAGATCACCGTCTCGCCTGATTGGCGTGGGATGCGTCAGGCGATGGAGACCGAGCAATTCCTGTTGCTGGACAACCTCAAGAGTGATTGGGACAACGCGGGGACACTGGGTCACCTCTTCAAAGAGCATAAGGTGCCCGCCTGCCTCATCGTGCCTATCGTGCAGCATGAGGTGCCCGGCGGCTCCCCCGGCAACGGACGGCCTCTGGGCATCCTGATTGCCTATAGCGATGGGCGTATCCCATTCGAGCAGCACGCCATCTCGCAGCCAGTGAGCCAGCTGCAGGGCATCGCGGGGCAGGCGGCGACAAATATCAGCAACGCGCTGATGCACGAGGCGCTGACCCGTTCCTACGAAGAGCGTGTGATGCTCGATAAGCTCAAAGACGAGTTCATCCTCACCATCTCGCACGAGTTCCGCACGCCACTCACGGCCGTCAGTGGCTTTATCTCGATCGTGCGCCGCATCGTCCGGCAGCACTCTGACCAGATGGATGAGCAGAAGCTGACGGAGTTTACCGAGGAGATTCAGCGGGCGAGCAACCAGATCGTTGGCCTGGTGACGATGCTCTCCGACGCCAGCCGCATGCCCAGCCAGGCGTTGCAGCTGGGCCGCAAGCACACGATGCTGTGGCAGCAGGCAGATGTGGCCGTGCACGGTTTTACGCCAGAGCTGCGGCAGCGCATCAGCAGCAACGTCTCGCCGGATATCGCTGTCTTTGCCGACGAGGACCGGCTGCAGATCGTGTTTACTAACCTCGTCTCGAATGCGTTACGCTACACGAAGGGGCCGGTGGAGATCACCGCACGTGAGGCCTCGCGCGCGAGTCTGGCCCAGGCGAAGCGCTATGGCACCGCCGAGCCCAGCGCGCCAGAGCGTTGGATCGTCGCCAGCGTGCGCGACCACGGCCAGGGCATCCCTGAGGCAGACCGCGAACGTATCTTCGATAAGTTCGTGCGTCTGGAGCGCTCGCTGACCAGCGATGTGCGCGGCACCGGTCTCGGCCTGTGGATATGCCGTGAATATCTGCGTGCGATGGGCGGCGATATCTGGGTGACTAACGCGCCCGGTGGTGGCGCTGATTTTCAGCTGGCGTTGCCAGTGTCGCTGACGGCGCCCGAGCCGTGAGCGCGATGTGACTGGTGGAGATCCCAACTCCCTGGGAGGAAACAACATGGCGAGCGCATCGACAAAGCCGACCGTTCTCATCGTGGATGATGAGCCCCCGATCCGCAAGGTGCTGACCGAGCTGCTCTCGATGGAGGGCTATCCCATCGAGACGGCGACCAACGGGCAGGAAGCGCTCGACATGCTCGCGAGGAGTTCCAAGTCGCTCATCGTGCTGCTCGATATCTTGATGCCGGTGAAGGGTGGCCGGGAGGTCATGATCGAGCTGAACGCGCGGCCATCTGATCGCGCCAAGCACAAGATCTTGTTCGTCTCGGCGAACGATAGGCTGGCAGCGAATCGCGATGTCAAGCCTGACGGGGAGATCGCCAAGCCGTTCGACACAAACGCACTACTTGACACAGTCGCGGCCGTCGCGGGGGCGATGAGCTAGCACCAGCCGCGCATGCAGCCGTGCACCCTGCCACGCAGCACTGCCATTACTGCGGCGTCTTCTCGTC
>DASWAC010000263.1:0-4584 GCA_036391335.1 Ktedonobacterales bacterium | reverse complement strand
GGCGTATGCTGTGTCACCGGCTATGCCAGCGTCCGCGACCGGTTGAGACATGACCACAGATCCGGCGAAGATGCCGCACGCCGCGAGCGCTACACATTCCTGCGCAAGGTGGCTCGTGAGCATGATGCCACGCGCATCGTCACGGGGCACACCCTCGACGATCAGGCCGAGACGGTGCTCATGCGCCTGCTGCGTGGCGCGGGCGCCAATGGGCTCGCCGGGATGCGGCCACTGAGCCAGGATATCGCCCGACCGCTGCTGGAGACACGACGTGCCGAGACGGCGGCCTATTGCGCGGCGCGCGGCTGGGAGCCACGTGAGGATGCCACCAATCAAGATCGCCGGTATCTGCGGAACCGCATGCGGCTGGACGTGATTCCGGCGCTCGAGGCGATCAGCCCTGGCGTGCAGCTCACGCTGGCGCGCACCGCCGGAATGCTCGCAGCGGATGAGGCGTACCTCAACGAACTGGCTATGGGGGCGTGGGAAGCGTGTGCCTCGCTGGTGAGTGCGGACACCGTCGCCCTGCGCCGTAACGCATTGGAGGTGCTGGCGCCAGCGCTGGCGCACCGCATCTATCGCCGGGCCTGGGAGTCGCTCGCCTCTGGCGGGAAAGAGCTCAGCGCAACGCACATCCTGGCCCTGGCTGCTCTGCTTGCTGGCGGCAAGAGCGGTGGCTCGCTGGCGCTGCCGGGTGGAGTCGCGGGAACGCTCGACTATGACACCCTCACGCTGCGTCGCGTGTCTGCCGATCTGCCGGCGGCCACACAGGTTGGGACTGCGGCCTTGCCCATCCCTGGGATCATCGAGCTGGCGGGGTGGCGCGTGTCTGCCGAGGTGCTCGATGGGCCGGCCGGGCTCGATCGCTCTCCAGTGCGGATGACCTCGTCAGTCCGTGCGGGAACCCCGGCTGGTCTGGGAACGATGCCGCTGCGCGCCTATGTAGACGCCGACCGGGTGGGTGAGGCGCTACACGTGCGCACCTGGCTGGCCGGAGACCGCTTCCGCCCATTGGGCATGCGGCACGAGAAGAAGGTGCAAGATTATCTCTCCGATGCCAAAGTGCCTCGTGCGCTGCGTGGGACCATACCCCTCGTGGTAGGGTCAGGGCATATCATCTGGGTGGCGGGCCAGCGCATTGATGACCGGGTGCGCATCACCCCCGAGACGAAGCGTATCTTGCTGCTCGAGATGCAGCCACTCCCCAAGACAGCCGAGCGCGGCGGAGAATGAGCGCGGCGGAGAATGAGCGCTACGAAAGGATGAGAGAGCGTATGACCGGTGGATCGAGCCTGAATGATGATATCGAAGAGATCATTATTACTCCTGAGGCGCTGGCGGCGCGAGTGCGAGAGATCGCGAGCGAGATATCCGCTGACTATGCGGGCAAAGAGATCCTATTGGTGGGGGTGCTCAAAGGCGCGGTCATGTTCATGACTGATCTCGCGCGTCAGATCACCGTGCCGGTCGAGCTCGATTTCATGGCGACCAGCAGCTATG
Organism: Ktedonobacterales bacterium; assembly: GCA_036391335.1. GTDB lineage: Bacteria > Chloroflexota > Ktedonobacteria > Ktedonobacterales > JADMIN01 > DASWAC01. The sequence goes on along the minus strand of DASWAC010000263.1, from coordinate 3,084 downwards.
GCAACTCAACGAACTCCAGCGGCGTCGTGCGCATCATCAAGGATCTCGACGAGCCAATCGAAGGCAAGGACGTGCTGGTGGTCGAGGATATCGTGGATAGTGGCCTCACCCTGCGCTACCTGGTTGGCCTGCTGAAGAAGCGGAATCCCGCGAGCCTGAATGTGTGCACGCTACTCGATAAGGGGCTCACCGGGGCGCAAGGCGTCGAGACGGCGTATCGTGGCTTTCTGATCCCCAACCGATTCGTGGTGGGCTATGGGCTCGATTACGCCCAAAAATACCGGAATCTGCCCTATATCGGTGTGCTCAAGCCCGCGGTGTATAGCCGCGAAGGCTAGTCGCGAAGGCTAGTCGCGAAGGCTAGTCGCGCGAGGCGCTCACCACCCAGAGTGCATGGGCCGCGTGCCCCGAGATGACGACCGGGCGGCCATTGGCGCGGACCGTAACGGGGTCGTCTGGCTGCTCGGGAATCTCGCTGTCGAGGCTGAGACGTGTGCCCGGCGTGATCTCACGCTCGTGCAGATAGCGAATGAGCGCCTCTTCGTCCTCGACCACTTCCGAGACGCAGAGCAGGGTCACCAACTCGCCCAGGTGCGCAAGTGGCAGCCGAAATGCGCCACGGTCGGTAAGATAGGTGCGAGCGTTGGGAACCTCACCGGGAATGGGGTTGCCATGTGGGCAGGTCGTGGGGTGCCCGAGCGTGGCGATCACGCGGGACTCGACCGCACCGGAGATGTAGTGCTCCAGCCTGCCGGCTTCGTCATGCACCTGATGCCATGGCATGCCCAGCATATCCACCAGAAAGCGCTCGGTCAGCCGGTGACGGCGCAACACCGCCTCGGCCATCGTGATACCCTGGCTCGTCAGGCTGATCGCCCGGCGGCTGTCCATCTCCACATAGCCATCGCGTACCAGACGCTTGAGGTTCTCGGTGACGGTCGGGGCGGAGACGCGAAATTTCTCGGCGAGGCGTGCCCCGATGACCTGCTCGCCTTCCATCATCAGGTTATAGATGGTCTCACAGTAGGATTCAGTGACTTCCGAGATTCTCGCGCCCTGCCCATGCACTCTGACATGCTCCCTTGCCTCGCCAATCGCCCGCGTCACCTGCATTATCGCACGCGCCACGCGCACACGACACGTCCGTTGCTTCCCGAGGCCTGCTTTGCTATGCTGCGGGTGCCCCGGCGAGGACGATGCCGCGCTGGGTATGCAGGCGAACTGCGCCAGCGAAAGGCCACTCACGATGCCCGCACAGCCAGCGCGCGCCAAGCCTCTGGGGACTCTCAGGCGGTTTTGGGCCAAGATCAATAACGACTGGGTCTTCAATCTTTCCAGCATGCTCGCCTATAGCCTGCTCACCGCGACCGTGCCGATCCTGCTGGTGCTGCTGGCCATCGCGGGCTACCTGCTGACCGATGAGCGGAAGAAGGCGCTGGTGAGCGCCATCGAGAAGGTGCTGCCACAGGATGTGGGCAAGAGCGTCGTCGAGGCGATCCTCGCGAATCTCAGGGGCAGCGCAGGCCTGCTGCTCTTCATCGGCGTCATCTCGGCCATCGTGATCGGCTCGCGCCTCTTCATCGCGATCGAGAATTGCATGAGCATCATCTTCCGCGTGCCCTCGCGCACCCCGCTGCGGCAGAATTTCACGGCGATTACCATGCTGGTGCTCTATGCCATCCTCGTGCCGACGATCTTCGTGGTGTTCACCGCCGGCTCATCGGCGCTCGCCACGGCGCTGGGAGGCGGTGATGCTAGCCTCACTCACGCGCTGGTCACCATCGTGGCAGACTTGGCTGAATGGCTGCTGGTGACCCTGCTGCTCGGCGGTATCTTCCTCGTCATGCCCAATCGTGAGATGCGTCTGAGCGAGGTCTGGCCCGGCGCGTTGCTCTCTTCGGCGCTGCTGGTGCTCTATGTCGGGTTCTTCGCGCTCTACCAGAATTACCTCTTCAATGGCACCAACTATGGATCCATCGCGGCCTATATCATCGTGCTGCTGATATTCTTCTACTACCTTGCCTTCATCCTGCTGCTCGGCGCCGAGGTGTGCTCCTGGACGGCGGGCCAGCGAGAATCCAGCGCGAACCTTCCCACGCTGCTCTCGGTGGTCGAGCACCCGGATGTTGTCAAGCGTCGCTAGACCTGGGCGCGGGCAAGCATTCCGTCATTGATGTCATAGATGGCGTCGGCGACGCTCATCGCTTGGGGATCGTGCGTCGCCAGCACGAAGGCAATGCCGGCAACGCGCGCGACGTTCTTCATCAGCTGCAGGATCGTCATGCCGGTGTGCGAGTCGAGACTGCCCGTAGGCTCATCGGCCAGCACCAGGCGTGGCGCGTGCACCAGCGCGCGGGCGATGGCGACACGCTGCTGCTCGCCGCCTGAGAGCTCTGGGGCGCGATGGTGGGCACGCTCGGCCAGCCCGACCAGCGCGAGGGCCTCCAGCGCGCGGCGGCCGCGCTCGCTCTGGCGGGTGCGTCCCAGCCGGAGGGGCAGCTCGACGTTTTCTTGCGAGGTAAACGAGGTCACCAGGTGAGCCGACTGGAAGACAAAGCCGAGCTGTGAGCGCCGCAGCTTCGTGCGCGCGTTGTCGCTCATGCTGGCGAGGTCGCGCCCAAAGAGGGCCACCTGCCCGCTGGTGGGATTGTCGAGCCCGGCGATGAGGTTGAGCAGAGTGGTCTTGCCGGCGCCCGAGCGCCCGCGCACGATCACGAACTCCCCCTCACGCACGTCGAGCGACACCTCGCGCAGCGCGGTGACGGCGGTCTCGCCACTCCCATAGCGCTTCACGATGTGGCGCACCGCGAGCAGGTGTCCGGCTGAGGCAGGCGCGGCCCCAGGCTGAGGCGCACCCGCCATGGATGGTCCCTGCATCTCTCTATCTCCTCATCAGCCGAGCTGGCGCACGGCGGTCACGTCAAACGCGGTACTATTCTACCATGCCGTGCCCGGACCGTATCAGGGGCATCAGGACTCCGCGTGAAACGCTGGCTTCTTCGCCGTCAGGCGGCGCGAGGGTGGAAAGGTCCAGAAGCTCAGGCGAGAGAGGGTGATGTGCTCGCAGCCCAGCGCCCGCAGGTC
>DASWAC010000262.1:0-2126 GCA_036391335.1 Ktedonobacterales bacterium | reverse complement strand
GCAGCATAGAACGGCTGGCTAAAGGCAAGCCCCAAAGGCAGCCAGCTGAGTCCCAAGAGCAAAACGAAATAGAAGCCCGCAAGCAGCACGATGAGCTCAAGGGTAAGCAGGTCTCGCCACGTGCCCGCGCGGGCACGTAGTAGCGCCAGGCTGATTCCTATCAGTGCCAGGGCGCCCGGCACGAACAGGCACGCGACAGGCAGGAGGAGCGGAATTGGTGTGCTCCAGTGCGCCAAGATATCCCACAAGCTATAGACGCCGTCCGCAAGCACGTGCGGATCTCGTGGGCTCGCGGACCAGGAAAAGCTGAACCACGGCAGGAAGAGTGCCGCCGCGATCGTGAGGCACCCAACGATCGTGAGCCCCATGCCCACACGCTGGCGTGACCAAGAACTCCCCGCTGAAGTCACCATGTCACCTGCGCTCTCATCCTCGAAGCTGGGCGCGTGCTCGTGACGATCTTCACGCGCCACCACTGCCTGCTCAGTATAGCGAATGCCACGGCCACATTGGTTGCGCTTGCTCGTGAGGTGGGATATAATAAGCGTTTGTGAGGCCCGTGTGGCCTCGTCATCCCATCATGAGGGAGGGCCTCGACCGGCCCGCATACCTCGAAGGAGCAAATTCTTTTGGCAAAGCGTGTCAAAGCGGTCGTCAAGCTGCAGATTCCCGCGGGCAAGGCAACCCCCGCACAGCCCGTCGGCCCGGCCCTCGGCGCCCAGGGCATCAATATCATGGGCTTCTGCAAAGAATACAACGAGCGCACCGCCAGCATGGTCGGCAGCATCATCCCGGCGGAAATCACCATCTATGAGGACCGCTCGTTTACCTTCATCATCAAGACGCCTCCCACGGCGGACCTCCTGCGTAAAGCCGCGGGCGTGACCAAGGGCTCGGCGACGCCGAACAAGGCGAAGGTTGGCAGCATCTCGCGCGCCCAGCTGCGTGAGATCGCCCAGACGAAGATGAAAGACCTCAACGCCAACGATGTCGAGGCGGCTGAGCGCATCGTCCTGGGCGCCGCACAGTCAATGGGCATCACCCTCGCCAAGGACTAAGTCCCCCTGGAAACGGGCGAGCGCCAGGCTGCGCCCATGTCGCCACCGCAGGAAGGCAGAAGCATCCATGCCAACGCACGGAAAGAAATATACCGACGCCGTCAAGAAGATCGAGACCGACAAGCTCTATGCGCCCGCCGAGGCCATCGCGCTGCTGCGCGAGGTGAGCTTCACCAAGTTTGATCCCACCATTGAGCTGCACATGCAGCTGGGTGTGGACCCCCGCCACGCGGACCAGATGGTGCGCGGCACGGCCACCCTGCCCGCCGGCACTGGCAAAGAGGTCAAGGTGCTCGTCTTCGCGCAGGCCGACAAGGCCGCCGAGGCTCAGGCTGCCGGCGCCGACTTCGTCGGGCTGGACGACTATATCAAGCAGATCAACGAGGGCTGGCTCGGCTTCGATGTGGCCGTCGCCACGCCGGATGTCATGGCCAAGGTCGCGAGCCTGGGCCGCCGGCTGGGTCCACGCGGCCTGATGCCGAACCCCAAGGCCGGCACCGTCACGGCGGATGTGGGGCGCGCCGTCAAAGAAGTGAAGGCCGGCCGTGTCGAGTTCCGCGTGGACAAGACGAGCCTGCTGCACATCCCCATCGGGAAGCTCTCCTTCTCCAATGAGCAGATCGAGCAGAACCTGGCCTCGGCGATCGACGCGGTGATGCGCGCGAAGCCCACGGGCGCCAAGGGCCAGTATGTGAAGAGCGTGGTCATCTGCTCCACCATGTCGCCGAGCATTCGCCTCGACACGCAGACCGCGCTGGCCATGCAGCACGCCTGAGCGAGAGTCGCGAGCGGAGGCCGGTTGCCCATCGCCGGGCGGCCGGCTTTTGCGTCTCTCATAGATTGCCCAGGAAGCCTCTTGCGCGCCGCTCGGCCATGGTCCTGATCTTCGCGCAAATAGCTAAAGTCCATGATGAGCTTTATATTGCTGATGTTGGCATGATCTCTATCTCCTTCTGCTTTGAGTGCGGCACCGTGACAGCCGTTGCCCAGTCATAGTGAATCCACGAGCGCTGACGGACCGTCTGGTTGCCCTCACCCCTGCTGCGCAGGTCGTCCGCTGCGCTCGCT
>DASWAC010000261.1:0-3557 GCA_036391335.1 Ktedonobacterales bacterium | reverse complement strand
GTGTGGCCATAGGAGCCTGAAGCGATGAGCATGAGCCGCCAAGAGGCGATCGAATTCCTCCTCGATTACTACCGCAATCCGCGCAATAAGGGCCCCATGCCCGACGCGCATGTACATCTGAGTGGCGGGAACCCCGGCTGTGCCGACATGGTGGAGATGTATGCCAAGGTCAGCCCAGATGGGCATGTCGAAGAGGTCAGCTTCGAGGGGGAAGGCTGTACCATCAGCATGGCGGCGGCATCCTATGTGACCGAGCTGGTCACCGGCATGACCCTGGACGAGGTCGAAGCGCTGAGCTATGAGACGCTGATGGATGACCTGGGCCGTGAAGTCGTCATGACGCGCCCCACCTGCGCCACCGTCGGCCTAGGCACGCTCAAAAAGGGGCTGCACGAGCTCAACATGGCCCGCAAGGCTGAGGCCGCGCGCTCTCAGGCGTCCGCTCAATAGCGCCCATAGCGCTGCAAGAGGGACTCTAGCTCTGAGAAGAGCATGAAGTCGCCCGCGTCACTGCCGTAGTGGGCGCGGCGGACGGCCAGGTCTGGCCCCAGCAGGAAGTCGCCCGGCATGCGCGAGAACTGGCCGTCGTAGCGGGTAAGATTCTCCCAGTCATTCCCGCCGATGCCCAGCCGCGCGGCCTCGCGATAGACGCGCCAGCGCTTGACGCGTGCGAAGAGAATCCTTGGCAGCGATCTCTCTAGGCCATAGAGGGAATAGATGGCGCGGTAGCGGTCAGGGATGAGCGGGAAGGGCAGTGGCATGCGATCTAGATAGTGATGGGCGACGTCGGCGTGTGACTCCACGAAGCCAATGATCTCCAGCCCCATCTGTTGATAGGTCGCGTAGCGGTTGGCCATGTGCCACAGGCGCACGTTGCACAGCGGGCAGACTGCCGCGCGGTAGAACGAGACGAGCACCATGCGACCCGCATAATGCGAGAGATTCACATACCGCTCATAGAGATCATATCCCTCGAAGAGCGGAGCCGGTTGGCCTTCCCGCAGTCGCATGCTCTCATTCCCTCATTGACGATTCCCACTGGTCACTCGGATACCCAGTATACACCGCATGTCAGTCTGGCGGATGTGCGCAACGCGCCAAGGCTTAGCTGGCCAGGCGCGCCACGAGGGGTTACCCCGCTTGTGCTATGCTCTCAGGCGGTGATCACGTCAATAAGCACCGAAGGAATGACGCGAGATGGAAACACACTTCGTGGAGGTGGAGGGCGCGCACCTGGCCTATGAATTGGTGGGCAATGGGCCTGCGCTCGTCTTCGTGCACGCGGGCATCGCGGACCGCCGTATGTGGGCGCCTCAGGTGCAGACGTTTGCCTCGCGCTATCGCGTGCTGACCTACGATCAACGTGGCTATGGCGAGTCGAGCATGCCGCCGGGGCGATTCATGCTGGCGCGCGATCTCATCGGGCTCATGCGGGCGGTAGGTGTCGGGCCTGCCGTCGTCATCGGCTGCTCGATGGGTGGCACGACCGCTCTGGATGCGACCATCGCCGAGCCTCCTCTGGTGCGCGCCCTGGTAAGCGTGGGTGGTGGCATGAGCGGGAACCGCATCACGCCATCGCCTGAGATGCAGGCTGCCTGGGCCGAGGCTGAGCGGCTGCAGCACGCGGGCGATACTGACGGCGCGAATGAGGTCGAGCTGCGCATGTGGGTGGATGGTCCCGGTCGCACTCCGGAGCAAGTGAACCCTCAGGTGCGCGAGCTGGCACGGCAGATGAATCTGCTGGCGCTGCAGCGTGAGCCCGAGACGGCGCACGGCACCCCCGAGTGGCTCGATCCCCCGGCGGCGGGGCGTCTCGACGAGGTGCGTGTACCCATGCTCGCCATCGTGGGTGCTGAGGATCAGCCGACCATCCTGCGGACGGCAGATGAGCTGGTTGCGGGCATCGCGGGCGCGCGCAAGGTCGTGATCCAGGGAGCGGCGCATCTGCCAAGCCTGGAAAAGCCCGCGGAGTTCAATCAGGCGCTGGCCGAGTTCCTGATTGGGCTGCCGGCATAGGGCTCGGCGCGCTACAATCTGGCCAAAAGGAGCAATCCCCATGGCTGATGATTCCCCAGATCAGACGGCATCTTCTGGCAATGCGCAGGCGAGTGGGCAGGCCCAGGCGAAGCCTCACACGCCGCTCACCCAGCGCCGGTTCATGGATGTGGTGGAGGAAATCCTCCAGCGTGCCCGTGATGAGGGCGAATTCGACAACCTGCCCGGCAAAGGGAAGCCGCTGAAGCTGCGCGACAACCCTTACGCGGGTGACAAAGCGCTGGCCTATGACCTGCTGCAGAATAATGGCCTGCTGCCCCCTGAGCTGGAGCGCGGCAACGAGATCGACTTCGAGCTCCGCAGCGCCGATGAGCTGATCGCCACGCTGCGCCACCGACTCGCCGCCGTCAATCAGGCCAGCGCCAGCGACCGGCGCGCCTGGAATATCTTCCGCGACGCGAATATCGCCCGAGTCCGCGCCTATCTGGTGGCCGCCCGCAGCAAGGTGCTGAGCTTCAACATCATGATGCCAGCCTCGATCCACCGGCCCGCCATCAGGGTCGAGGACCGCATGCGCGCCGTCGAGGCTGAGCTTCCCCACCTGAGCGAGGACTAGGCGCCCCTTACTCCGTGCCGGTCGCCTTGACCACGTCGCGCACCCCACCGAGCATGCGGCGCAGGTCCGTCAGCACCGAGCCGCGGGCCGCGCGGCGGTTCCCCGAGGCGATCTCGGCGATGGCTGAGCCCGAAGACGCGGATGAAGGCTCCTGGGCGAGCTGAGCCTGACACGATTCGATGCGCCGCGCGACGCGATCCATATCGGTGACGAGGTCTGCCTGGTCGCTGGGCCGTCGCTTGGCGGGCGCGCGCACCGCGGCCGAGGCGCTATCCAGCACGGAGCCCATATTGCCGAGCACATCCGCATAGTCGTGCGGCCACTGATGATAGGCCACCATCTCTGGCCATTGCAGCTCGGGCTCCGCGATCGTATAGGCGATGCGACGCATCTGGCGCACCATGCGGTCGAGCGCGGCCAGCAGGTGGGGATACGTCTCGAGCATCACCCGCGAGCGCACCGCCCAGGGATTCAGCCGCGTGCTATCCACGCCGAGGCTATACGCCTGCCGTGCCGAGTCAACACGCCGCTCGAGCCGCCGAATGTGGGTGTAGATGGCATTGACATCTTCTTGCGACAAACGCCCACCCACGCCGCCCGCGAGCTCGCGCACCCCCTCGGCCACCTGTGCGGTGAGCGTGGCGATGGCGTCACGTGCCCGGAAGACGTAGACTGGGGGCGAGAGCAGCAGGCTGATGACCGTGCCGATGAGCCCACCGGCCAGCGCGCCGCCGAGGCGCAGCAGTGGATAGCTCGCCGCCAGCCCGGTGGTGGACCCCCCAACAGTGGCTCCCAGCACCAGTGAGAGGGCCGCGCTGATGGGGATCTGTGTGGCGAGGTATTGCCGGCGATCCTGCAGGAACATGGCGACGAGCTGCGCCAGCAGGACGAGCAGCGTGATCGTCAAGAAGCTGAGGCCGAGGTAATGCGCTACCATGATGGCCAG
>DASWAC010000260.1:0-6969 GCA_036391335.1 Ktedonobacterales bacterium | reverse complement strand
GCGGGCACACGCAGTGGGAAATATAGTGTGTGAGCATGATATACCATCGCGCGCTGCTCGGGTCAATGGGTGGCGGGAAATCGGGTCGCCAGCGACTGCCTGATCGCGAAGGTGACACACCTGGGTTAAGGAGCAATCATATGGCGGCACGCTGTGACATTTGCGGTCGCAAGCCCCAATATGGGAACCGCATCTCGCACTCGAACCGGCACACCAAGCGCAAGTTTCTGCTGAACCTGCAGACGCGGCACATGGTCATCAATGGCACCGCGCAGACGGTGAAGACATGCACACGTTGCCTGCGCACCATGGTCAAGGTCGCCAAGGAGCGCTAGCTGCGCGTGGCCAAAGGCGAGGAACGGGCTGGGGATCATTCCCTAGCCCGCTTTTGCGTTGCCTTCCATCGGCAGACCCGCTTTTTCCCACTCGTCCGTCCCGCCCAGCACATCGTAGACTCGCGTGTACCCCTGGCGCATCAGCCAGGCGGTGACACGCTGGCTACGAGTGCCATGCTCACAGATGATGAGCACGTCGCGAGAGCGCGGAATCTCGCCCACCCGCGCGGCCAGCTCACTCATGGGCAGCAGCTGCGCTCCGACGGCCCGGCGTGGCTGATATTCCCAGCCCTCGCGGATATCGAGCAACAGCGGCGGCTCCTCCGCAATCATGCGCTCATACGCCTCGCGCACCGTCACCGCTGGAATCCGTTGCTGCATGCCGTCGCCTCCGTCTGACTGAAAACCCGGCCAAGAGAGATTGTACCTGAGACGAGACGGACCATGCCTGCCCCTCGCGTAGACGCTCTTGACGCATCGTGTTGCTTCGGAGTATTATCCAGAGCGTGATACCCCCACCCAGGGGGTAGGGGAGGATACGATGAGAGCCGAAAAGTCAGATGTGCTCAAGCGCCTCAACTATATCGAAGGCCATCTCAAGGGCATTCGCAAGATGGTCGAAGGCGATGAGTATTGCGTGGATATCCTGCGCCAGACCTTCGCCGTTCGCAAGGCCATTGAGAAGCTCGAAGCGATGATCTTGGAGGACCACCTGCACGGCTGCGTCCCCGAGGGCATCCGCGAGGGGCGCGAGGCCGAGGTGATTGATGAGCTGGTGCAGCTCTATAACCTCGCCGGCAACCGTTAGGAAGCTTGTCATGACACTCGATACTCCCGCTATGGGGCAGCTAGGCCCGCACAACGACGATCCCCACGTGAGCACGGCGACACTCAGCATCGCCGGCATGACCTGCGCCTCATGCGTACGCAGGGTCGAGCGCGCCCTGGGCAAGACCGGGGGCGTCGCCTCGGCCAGCGTCAATCTCGCCACCGAGCAGGCCACCGTGACCTTCGCGCCCGAGGCCACCGGCATTGATGAGCTGCTTGGCGCGGTCACACGCGCGGGCTATGGCGCGACGGAGATCATCCCGGCGGATGACGGCGACTTCGACCAGATCGCCAGCGACGCCGAGCGGCGAGCCACCGACCTGCGCGGTCGCCGCATCAAGCTGCTCGCGGGCATCACGCTCAGCGTGCCGATCATCATGCTCTCGATGTTCTTTCAGAGCGCATTCCCCGATGAGAGCTGGCTGTTGCTGGCGCTCACCCTGCCAGTGTGGGCCTGGGTCGGCGCGGACTTCCACACGAGCGCCCTGCGGCAGATCAGGCATCTGGGCGCAAATATGGATGTGCTGGTGTCACTCGGCTCGACCGCCGCGTTCGTCATGAGTGTCGCGGCCACCCTCGCGCCGCAGATCGTGGGCGGGATGACCTTCTATGACACCACGGCGCTCATCGTGACGCTGATCTACCTCGGTAAGTATTTGGAGGCGCGCGCCAAGGGACAGGCCGGCGAGGCCATCGCGGCGCTCGCGGCCCTGCGCCCGTCGGTAGCCCACGTGCTGCGCTCAGGCGCGGAGATGGATGTGGCGATCGCCCAGGTGCGCCCTGGCGATGTGTGCATCGTGCGCCCCGGCGAGAAGATCCCCACGGATGGCCTCGTGCTCGCAGGAAGCTCAGCAGCAGACGAGTCGCTGCTGACCGGCGAGAGTATGCCGGTCGAGAAGCAAGCCGGCGACCACGTGATCGGCGCGACGCTCAACACCACCGGCAGCCTGCGGGTGAGGGCCACGCATGTCGGTCGCGATACCGTGCTTGCGGGCATATTGCGCCAGGTGGAGGAAGCTCAGGGCTCGAAGGCGCCGATTCAGAAGCTGGCCGACACCGTCTCGGGCGTCTTCGTGCCGGTGGTCCTCGTCCTCTCGCTGCTCACCTTTGCCGGCTGGACACTCATCGCCAGCGCCACCCACCTGAGTCTAGGGATGCAGAGCGCCCCCTGGATTCTCGGGCTGGTCGCGGGCATCGCGGTGCTGGTGGTGGCGTGCCCCTGCGCCCTGGGGTTGGCCACGCCGACCGCCATCATGGTGGGCGCGGGCCGCGGCGCGGCGCTCGGCATCCTCTTCCGCGATGGCGAAAGCCTGGAACAGCTCGAAAAAGTCCGCCTGGTCGCCTTTGACAAGACCGGCACGATCACCCGCGGGAAGCCCGAGCTGACGGACATTGTGACGCTCCACGGCGACCGGCGTGAGGAAGACGTGCTCCGTCTCGCCGCGGCGGCTGAGAGCCCATCGGAGCACCCTCTCGCCCGTGCCATCGTCGCGGCGGGCGCTCAGGCATCCGACCCACTGCCACCGGCCGAGGGATTCGAAGCGATTCCCGGCGGTGGCGTGAGCGCCACGGTAGAGGGACACGAGGTGCTCATCGGCACGCCCGAGCTGCTGGCCACCCGTGACGTCACCGGGCTGAAGGCTGCCGAGGCGGCGCTGATCGGGCCACAATCTGATGGGAAGACGGCCGTAGTGGTCGCGGTGGATGGCGTGGCGGCAGGCGTGCTCGCGCTGGCAGACACCGTCAAGCCCACCTCGGCTGAGGCGGTCAAGCATCTGCACAGTCTGGGCATCCGCGTCTTGATGCTGACTGGCGACCACGAGCGCGCGGCGCATGCCATCGCCGCGCAGGTGGGCATCGCCCCTGAGGATGTGATCGCGCGCGTGCTGCCTGGTGAGAAGGCGGCGGTCATCCAGCGCCTGCAAGATGAGACGCATGCCACCGGCTTGGTGGCCTTCGCGGGTGACGGCGTGAATGACGCCCCAGCCCTGGCGCAAGCGGATGTCGGCATCGCGATGGGGACCGGCGCCGAGGTCGCGATGCGAGCCGCGGGCGCGACTCTGGTGCGTGGCGACCTGGCCGAGTTGGCCCCGGCGCTCTCGCTCTCACGGCAGACGATGCGCATCATCCGTCAGAACCTGTTCTGGGCGTTTGGCTATAACAGCATCTTGATTCCCATCGCGATGCTCTCGCCGGTGATTCCGTGGCTGGGGACCGCTGCGCCGATCTTCTCGGCGGCGGCGATGGCCCTCTCATCGGTCACCGTCATCTCCAACTCATTGCGCCTGCGCGGCTTCAGGTCCGCACGCGCACACCACATCTCGCTTTAGCTCCAAGGAGGAGTCACCATGAGCACAGCACAGCAGATCACCCTCTCGGTTCCCGCCATTGACTGCGACCACTGCAAGCACACGATAGAGTCAGTTCTCGGCAAAGAGCCTGGGGTACAGGCGGTCGAGGTCAGTGTCGCGGGGAAGACGGTGAGCCTCAGCTTCGACCCATCGGCCACCACCCTCGATCACATCGAGCAGGTGCTCGCCGAAGAGGACTATCCTGTCGCGAAGTGAGCGGGTGGCGCCCACAGGCCACCCATGCTATGCCGAAGCCGCTGCTCATTGGAGGTGAACAGCGGCTTCAGTCTATAGAGAGCATAGTGTCTCAACGGGGACCCAATAGATACCAGGCAACGGCGACAAAGAGGATGAGCATCAACACACCAGCCGTAAACAGCCATGATGACGACACACGTCGCTCATCTTGCCGCGCAGACATGGGTCCATGGCCCGGCTCATAGAGGGGAGCGGTGCGCTTGAGGGCCGGCGGTGGGGGCTCAGGCGAGGTGACATCGGGAGGTCGGGGGATGGGATTGGCTTGCACGTGAGATTCCTTTCCGTGCGGCTCGCAGACGCCGCCAGTCGAGTTGGGTTGGCGGCAGGCTGACGGCGCCTGGAGTCTGGTTGTATGTTCAGTCACTACCATGGCGGCTCTGCCGCCACACGTGCGCTGATCAGTTGCCTCCTAACTCTTCGCGGCGTTATTGGCCTCCGCGGACACGCGTGCCGAAGATGTTGGCAGGGCCCTGGCCTCATCACCTGACGTTGTCACTGGAATCTTCTTCGCCTTCGCATGCTCAGCCTTTGGCAGCTCGAGCGTGAGAATCCCGTGCTCGTAGGTTGCGGTCACCTTGTCTGGGTTGAACGGCTCCGGCAAGCGGAATGTGCGGGTTATCTCACCCGCGGAGCGCTCGCGGCGCACGTATGCGCCTTCTTTGCTGGACTTCTCTTCCTTCTTCGCCCCACTCAGCGTGACCAGGTCACCTGAGACCGTGATGGTGATGTCCTCAGGCTTGAAGCCTGGCATCGCTGCCTCGATCACATACATCTTGTCTGTCTCGCGAATGTCCACTTGAATGGAGCGCCCAAACCAGTCCCCGGGCAGGGAGCTGACAAAGCTGTCTTCGAACAGGCGATTCATCGCGTCTCGTAGTGGCGTCAGCGCTTCAAATGGCTCTCGCCGACTGATCGACATTCCTTTGGCCTCCTTTGTTCGCGCAATTCCTTTCGCTGTGACAGGCGATACGCCTATCTACGGTCTCAGCATAAGACGAAGCGCATCACGATGCCATCACTATGGCTAATGACTTCCTCACAAATCGGCCACACCTCCATCGAGGCGCGATGGGGTCACGCACGGCGGCGCGAGCTTCGGCAAATCTTAGCCTGGCGATAGTCAAGCCTTAATCAAGGCACCACAAGTCGTTAAGCTGAGGCGGGTACGCTCCTCATGAGCAATCAGGAGGCCACCCCGCCATGCCACAGCTTCGCGTCGCGATCTTCACCGAGAATTTTCTCCCCAAGCTCGATGGCGTGACCCGCACGCTGGCGACGCTGCTCGACCACCTCCGCGGCGGGGGTCACGATGCGCTCGTCTTTGGGCCTGACAGCGCCCCAGGGAGCTACGCGGGCTATCAAGTCCTCGGCGCGAAGGGCATAGCGCTTCCCTTTTACCCCGAGCTGCAAGCCCTCATCCCACCGATCGAGTTTGGCGAGCGCCTGCAGGCATTCCGTCCTGATGTAGTGCATGTGGCCGATCCCATGCTGCTGGGCGCGGCGGGCATCATCTGGGCGCGGCGCATGGGTATCCCGGTGGTGGCAACCTATCATACCAACCTGGCTGCATATTGCACCTATTATGGCCTCGGCGCCCTCCAGGGGCCGACCTGGGCCTATCGCAAGTGGTTGCACAACCAGTGCGAGGCGACGCTCTGTCCTTCCACCAGCACCATGAGTGAGGTCGAGCGCCATGGATTCGAGCGGGTCACCCTCTGGGCCCGCGGTGTTGATGCCGAGCTATTCACCCCCGAAAAACGCTCGCTGGCCTGGCGTCAGCGCGTCGCCCCCGGCGCGGCCAAGATCGTGCTCTATGTCGGGCGTCTGGCGGAAGAGAAGAACATCGCTGCACTGGTGGACGCCTTTCTCGCCGTAAGTGACGCCACCACACACCTTGTGCTGGTGGGCGACGGCCCCGCGCGTGCGCTGTTGCAGCGGACACTTGCCGGGCAGCGGGTGACGTTCACCGGCTATCTGACCAGCGAGGCACTGGCCGAAGCATACGCCTCATCAGATATCTTCTGCTTCCCTTCGCTGACCGAGACGTTTGGCCAGGTGGTCCAAGAGGCGATGGCCAGCGGCCTGCCGGTCCTCGCGCTGGACTCCGAAGGCGTCCGCGACATCATCACCCATGGCCAGACGGGGCTCCTGGCGCGCGATGGCGCAGCGTTCACCGGCCACCTGCGCGAGCTGCTCGCAGGCGCTGACCCACGGGCATCCCTCGGCGAGCAGGCACGTGCTTTTGCCCTCACGCGCACCTGGGCCGGTGTGATGTCAGAGCTTGTCAGCCGCTATCATGTCGTTGCCGGCCAGGCGAGCCCAGTGGCCGCATGAGTGCGCTCGCGTCACTCCCCCCGGCAGGTGTCTATCTGTTCCTCTTTGTCTGGCTTTTCGTCGAGAGCACTGGCTTTCCCATCTCAGATGAGCCGGTGCTCCTGCTGGCAGGCTTGCTTGTCGCCACCCACCGCTTGGACCTCACCCTGGCGATCGTCACCGCGGCGTCAGGGAAGGTACTCGCTTCGTGCCTGGCCTATCTGCTTGGCCAGACGATCCCGCTGCGCCGCATCGTGCGACCTCAGACACAGCCGGCAACCGGCTTGAGTCGCTGGCTGTGGTATCTAAGACCATCACCCACCCTCGCCACCGGCACCGAGCGCTTTTTCGTGCGCTGGGGCTTCTGGAGCGTCTTCCTCGGGCGGCTCATCCCTATCGTGCGCAGCTTCATCAGCTATCCCGCAGGGCTGGCGCGCATGCCTTTCGCGCTCTTCCTCGCCGCCACCAGCGCGGGGTCACTGCTGTGGATCACCACCTGGCTGCTCCTCGGCGCGGGTGCGGACCGGCTCGTGCGCCAATGGCGCCTCGATGGCTGGCTCGTGGTGGCGGTGCTGGGTCTCATCTTTTTGGCCACGTGGCTCTGGCATGCGCGTCGCAAGAACCGCCAGCCTAATGTCCGCCGAAAAGAGGAATCCGCGCGCCGGAGATGACCCCCGCCTCATCAGAGCAGAGATAGCACATGGCGGCGGCGATCTCCTCCGGAGTTGTCCAGCTTGCGTTCTTCGGGGTGGGTGCGGTCTCACGCTCGTGCCGCACATCGATCGTGCGCACCTGCACCACGTTCGCGGTCACCCCTGTGCCTTGCAGCTCGTGCGCCAGGGTGAGCACCATCGTCTCTTCGGCCGCTTTGGCGAAGACATACG
>DASWAC010000259.1:0-9272 GCA_036391335.1 Ktedonobacterales bacterium | reverse complement strand
GCTGATCACCCATCGTTTCCCCATGCGCGAGGTCCGTCAGGCGCTAGCCACCGCGCGCGACGCCGAGCGCCACCGTGCCCTCAAGGTCATCCTCGATGCGCGCGAGATGCCCTCGACGATCCCGCTAAGCGTGGATATGCTCCTCTCGGAGAGCGGCTCGTAGCCCAGCACGAGGGAATCCACGATCATTTCCAACCTTCACGGCTGACGACAAATCGTGGTTGCTGATCTCTCCATGGAGGGCGAATGCTGCTGGCGTCCGCGGTGATCAGCAGCGTCGCAGGTGGGAAAGCGGCCCCTTGGCAATCTATGAGCAGCTCCTCATCGCGAGGTCAATAGGTCAAGGCCGCCACGCGGGCATCACATCCCGCAGTGCCAGGTGAAATCGGTTGGCGGCGGCATGTTCTCATTGACTGATGCCCATGATGCAGAGATGGTATAGGGGCAGGTGCTCGTGGCAGGAAAGACGATTTGGATGTGAGCGGTCTCACCCGGTTGGATAGTGCCGCTCATCGCTGAGATCGTCTCTGCGGGGGGAGCGGTCCTCGTGATGTGCCAGGCAATGGCATGTGGGGAGTTGCCCAAATTGGTCACTGCCAATGAGCAGGTATGTTGCTCACAGCGCATGATGCTCTCAGATCCACCGGGCAGCTGGATCGCAGGGCCAGATCCGCCATGCGGTGGGGCAGATGTGCCCACCATGCCGCTATGAAGGACGAGCGCCCCGACAACGAGCACGAGCGCGACGAGCCCCATACTGCTGAATAGGATGATGCGCTTCATAGCTGACGTTCTTCTTCCGCAGGCACTACGAGCGGCTCACACAAGTTGCCTACCCCTGGTTGCCCTCACCCTCTGGCCCCTCTCCCGCAGGAGAGAGGAGCCCAGAGCCGATGGGCGTTCTGTGGCCTTCAGGCCCTCCTCACCCTGCTCCGGCACGTCAGCGCTGAGAGGCGCAAGAAATGGCTTTGATAGGAGCACTACGAGCGGCACCTGCGCTGAGCAAGCGTACTTTAAGGCTCAGCATTTGTCAAGGGAGCAGAGGCATGGGCCAGCGAAAAGGCGCCGGGCACGATAGCTGTGCCAGACGCCATGTCGTGGGAGAAAAGAAGGCGAAGGATCGGGTTAGTCGAGATAATCACGCAGACGCTTGCTGCGGCTGGGATGGCGCAGCTTGCGCAACGCCTTGGCTTCGATCTGGCGGATGCGCTCGCGGGTGACGCGGAACTCCTTGCCGACCTCTTCGAGGGTGCGGCTGCGGCCGTCGTCGAGCCCAAAGCGCAGGCGTAACACTTCTTGCTCGCGCAGGGTCAGGGTATTGAGGGCGTCCTTCACCTGCTCCTTAAGGATCTGGTGACTGGCGGCCTCAGCGGGGGCGAGGGCGCTGCTGTCTTCGATGAAGTCGCCCAGGTGGCTATCGTCTTCCTCGCCGATGGGGGTTTCGAGACTGACGGGCTCCTGGCTGATCTTGAGAATCTCGCGGACCTTATCCGGGGTGATCTGCATCTCGGCGGCGATCTCCTCGGCGAGCGGCTCGCGACCCATCTCTTGCAGCATGCGGCGGCTGGTGCGAATCAGACGGTTGATCGTCTCGACCATATGGACCGGAATGCGGATGGTGCGCGCCTGGTCGGCGATGGCCCGGGTGATAGCCTGGCGAATCCACCAGGTGGCATAGGTCGAGAACTTGAAGCCCTTATTGTAGTCGAACTTTTCGACCGCGCGAATGAGGCCGATGTTGCCTTCCTGGATGAGATCCAGCAGGCTCATGCCTCGGCCGATATACTTCTTGGCCACACTGACCACCAGGCGCAAGTTCGCCTCGGTCAGCGCCTTGGTCGCCTCGTCGGCATCGCGCACGATGGCCCCGTTGCGCTCACGCAGCGGCTTCATCCGCTCGGCTTTCCCACGCTCCATACGCTTGGCGAGTGCTATCTCCTCCTCGGCAGACAGCAAGGAGACTCTGCCGATTTCGCGCAGATACATCCTGACGGGGTCGTCAAGGCTGGATTCGATTCCAGCGACGGGGACATGCAACGTCACACGCAGCTCATCCCACTTGTGACTGCCGGTGGTCTCCGTATCCTCTTCGGACACGATACCCCAGCCCTCTTTTGCCGGATCAAGCCTGTCAATTGCCATTGAGCTTTCCCGCATTCGCATATAGGCATCATCCAACGGCTCAGCGTCCTCCGTCAGCGATGCGTCGGGTTCCTCGTCAAGGGTGAAGTCTTCGTCTTCATCCATGTCGAGCGCTTCGACCTCTTCCGGAGTGGAAGGAGGCCGTGCGTCGATGAGGAGGTCAGTTGAGCGACTGCTTCCGCGTGTGCGTGGTGACACGGTCGGGGAAGCCACAGCAGTGGCAGCTATGAGTGATGCATCATCAAGGATCCCGTGAGCGGCCGACGCCGCCACACGTTGGGTGGCTCGTCTGAGCCGCCGCATTTCTCGGTGCATGAGACCGGGCATATCGCTCTACTTCCTCCTCCTGAGCACACCAGCAACCCGCCTGGAGACGCGCTACCGGCGGAGTTCCCTCACCGACCTGAGAGCCTGAGTAAGATCCCCATAGTCGGGCGAAGTCCTCACAGTGTGAAACGCATTGGCGTGCTTTTGGTAATGGGATAATTGAAAGTTGCTGATGATGGTGCTCGCGGCACGACCATAGGAAAAAGGTACGTGGTCATCCCTGCAAGAACCGTTCCACCGCTGGGGCAAACCCACACGTACCTTGAAACGAACGGGCCCCAAGGCGCGTTACGTATGCTCGCATAGCGCTACCTATGCCTGCAAAGGTGATGCGCGGTCCAGCGTTCTCCTCTCGCTGAGCAGTCGCTGCTTGCGGCCCAAGAGATCGCGCACGGCTCCTTCGTCGCGCTCACTCTCCGCCTCACGCAGCAATGCATCAATCTCGGCCAACTCGGCTCGCAACCGCCCCTTCTTCACTCGAAACGCCGCTTGGCTTGCTTCCTTCAACAACATTGGCGTGTCCGGCGGTTCCTCCGCGCTCACACGTCCCCGCGCCACCGTTGCCAGCTCCAAGAGTGGGGATGTTAAATATCCCATCAGCTCGTCGGGATCTCTACATCCTTGGGAGAGCATCCCAGCGAGCACACCAAAGAGCGCACGAGAGTCACTACTGGTGAAATCCCCCTCATCGAGAATCGCGCCGATCTCCTGCCAGGTCTCGGGAAACGCCAGCAGCATGCCGAGGCAATGCTTCTCGGGAGAAATCTCTCCCGGAGACATGACACTCGTTCCGGCGCGCGATGTGGGGTGACTCGCGTCGCGGCTAAAAGAATACGTCGCGGATTCAGGCTGAGTTGAGGGCGAGTAGCCCAAATTAGCTACTCGCCCATCGCCTTCCTCTGGCTCCTCACTCGTTTGGGGGGGCCTGTCGCGCTGGGCAAGGAGCCGCTGTCGCGCTTCGCGGTCCACTTGCTGCCGCGTGAGGGCGAGCTCGCGCTGCAGGTCACGCACGTCCAACCGCAGCTTCATGGCTAGCCGGTCCACATACTCTCCGGCCAGCGTGCGCGAGCGCACCTCCGCGATGACGGGCAGCAGGCGACGGCAGGCGTCGAGCTTGCCCTGGGGGGTGTCGAGCGGCAGGTCGGCGGTCCACACGTCGAAGAGGAAGTCCACCAGGGGCACCGCGCTCGCGATGGCCTGCTGCCATGCGGCGGGATCCTGCCGGGATAGCTCGTCGGGGTCCACCCCACGCGGCAGGCGCGCCACACGGATGTCGGCATCCACTTGCTCTTCCAGACGGACGCTGCCACGGGGTCCGCCACGCCGTGCCTCGTGTCCGCTCGACGCCGCCGGCCCCACCACCGGGATGGCGACCCGATCGAAAGCGTGCTGCGCCACCATGATGCCGCGCGTCGCCGCCGAATCGCCCGCCGCGTCGGGGTCCAGCGCCAGCACCACGCGTCTGGTCAGCTTCTTGATGGCCTGGATGTGCTTCTCGGTGACGGCCGAGCCGATGACGGCGACGATGTTGCGAGTGCCCTCCTGTGACGGCACGATCACATCCATATAGCCTTCGACGATGATGACGTGGTCTTGTTTGCGGATGGCCTCACGCGCCATATCGAGCCCGAAGAGGGTTGCGCTCTTCTCGAAGAGAAGTGTCTGCGGCGTATTGAGGTATTTCGGCTGGCCACCGCCAAGCTCGCGACCGCCAAAGGCGATGGTGGCGCCGCGCGCGTCACGAATGGGAAAGACAATTCTTCCGCGAAAGAAATCGAAGAGCCCGCCGCCGCGCTCTGGCTCGCGCTGGCGGGCCAGCCCGGCGTCTATCAGCTCGCGATCGGTGTAGCCCTGGGTCAGCAGATAGCGTGAGAGCTCGTCAGCGTCAGGCGCGAAGCCCAGCCGCCATTGGGTCAGCGTCTCGTTGCTCACCCCACGCGCGGCGAGGTAAGAGCGCGCATATTGGGCTGCGGGGGATTGCAGCATCTGCGCGTGGAACCAGATGGCAGCCGACTCATTGAGGGCACGCAGCCGCTTGCGGGCGCTGGCCTCGGCTACGCTGGCGCTGCTCACCGGCGCGCTGTCGAGAGTGACCCCTGCCCGCTCTGCCAGCAGAGCAAGCGCATCCTTGAAGTCGAGACCCTGTTGCTTCTCGACAAACGCGATGAGGTCGCCACCCTCATTGCAGCCAAAGCAGCGCCATGTTGCTGTCTGTGGAAATACGTAGAAGGAAGGGGTCCGCTCCCCGTGGAACGGGCAGATGCCGCGATGAGCCTTGCCCGACTGGCGCAGAGGCACGACGGCGCCAATCTCGGCCACAATGTCGAGCTTATTCTTGATCTGCTCGATAACCGTGCTCATACGCGTCTGGTCTCCAGGGTGGGCGCCGGGGTCATTCCGCGCTGGCGGGAGTCTCGTGGGCAGTGAGGCGGCGCATGAGGCCGATCACCAGCGCCAGGACAGCCAGGCCCACGGCCAGGCCGGCCACTGAGGTGATCAGCAGGCGCTTCCCATCGTTCTTTGGGCGCGGCAGCGTGACCACCTCGCCGTACTGGGTGCGCACCGTGGTGGGCGCTTCGGGCGCGAGTGTCGCACGGGGCATGGCCAGTCTGCGTGCCATGGCATCGGTCCATGCCTTCGCCACCCCGTTCGAGAGCGCCGCCTGCTCTGCCTCGGGAAGCGTGACCTCGTCGAGCGTCAGGGTATAGGTGACGCTGGCCCCGTCACCTTCCGCGGCCACACGCAGCTCGCCCTCGCCATGCGCGACACCATGCTGGCCGTGGGCGCTCACCGTGAAGGTCACGGCCCCACCAGCAGGGACGGGCCGCAGCGCCACCGCCGCGACATACGCCTGTGCTGGCTGGCCGAGACGCAGCCGCGCCTCGTAGTGCAGCGTACCATCCGCCTCCGCTGGTCCCAGCTGGATCACACGCTCGCAGCCAGGCAAGACCCGCCCCAAGATGTCAGCATTGCTCAGCGCCTCGAAGATTCGGGCGGGCGCGGTGGGAACACTGATGGTGTCGTGTATCTCCACGAGAATCCTCCATGCTCAGGTGTGCGCGCGTGTCATGGCAGTATACCCCACATGCACGCTCGCTTTCTTCTAAGGGCCGTGTGTCGCGCGCTTCGCACTTGAGACGCATACCTGCCGCGGCGGGCCACATGCGAGCGCTGGCCAGAATGGCTCGTGCATCCTGAGCGGTGATCGCTCGCCTGCTAACGCCCCCACTGCCGGATCATCATCACTGCCGCCGCGACCAGATCGCCGAGTGGCGTGAGCGCGACCCACTCGCGCGAGGTGTGCTCCTCCATGGCGCCAGTGGAGACGGTGAGCACTCGACAGTGCGGTCGCAGCGCGCTGGCGTCGCTGCCGATGAATGTCGTCACCATGCGTGAGGGCAGCCCCACGGACTGGGCGGCGGCCCGCCACGCCGCGAGCATCGGCTCAGTCTCGGCGACGTCGAAGCCCGCGCAGTGCGCGTCGAACTCGCTTGCCGCGCTTCCACCCAGGCTTTGCGCCGCGCGGGTGAATGCCGCCGCGATGCGACGCATCAGCCGGGCCTGCGCCGCCCCGGTGAGCAGGGTGCGCGCCTCGCCTTGAATGCGCACCTCGCCGGGGACCGCGTTGCGCGCGGAGCCACCCTCGATGCGCCCCAACGAGATGCGTGTCAGGTCGCCATCCACCGAGCCCACCTTCAGCCGCAGCTTGCGGAAGATCTCGATGGCGCTGACTGTGCCCGCGAATCCCTTGCCGGGATGCCCGCTCACGCCATGCAGTGTCACGTCGAAGGCGATGTAGGTCGCGGCGCGAGTGACGATGTCGCCGGGCTCCCCGGCGTTGTCGAAGACGATGCCGTCACGCACACCCCAGGGCGCTGGATCAAACGCCTTGGCGCCCTGCAGGCCGATTTCCTCGCGCGTGGTGAAGAGGAGCAAAAGTGGCGGGCGGCTGATCTTCGACGCCAGCAAGGTCTCGACGGTGCGCAGGATGATCGCGATGCCCGCGGAGTCATCCGCGCCGAGGTTCGTCGTGCCGTCGCCGCGCAGCAGGTCGCCATCACGAATGGGCACGTGCGCCTTGCCAGGAGGAACGCGGTCCATGTGCGCGTTGAGCAGCAGCGGCGGCTCGGTGTCGCGCTTCGCCGGGAAGCCAGCCATGCGCGCGATGAGGTTCCCACCCGCGTCAACCTGTGTCGCCAGCCCCAGCTTTCCCAGCCGGGCAGCGACATACGCGCGCACCTGCTCTTCGTGGCCCGAGACACTGGGAATGCCCGCCAGCTCGATCATGGTGGCGGCGAGCGCCTCGACACGCGTCGTGGGCGGCGCGACGGAAGTCGTCATCTGGTGGGCCTTTCAGCCAGAGCGAGAGATACCGGTCACTTCTGAGATACTACAAGGCCGGCTGCGATCTCTCGATGAGAGCATGCAACCGGCCCTGAAGGCAAGATCCGCGCGGAAGAGGCCTAGTGGCCGCAGTCGCAACCACGGGGCGACCCAGCGTCGCTGGCGGTCTTGAAGCTGTGCCCGCAGCCGCAGGTCGAGACGGCGTTGGGATTGCTGACGGTGAAGCCAGCGCCCATCAAGCTGTCGTCGTAGTCGATCTCGCTGCCCATGACATACTGAGCGCTCATCATATCGATCATGACCTTGACGCCCTCGGTCTCGAACACGTCATCGTCGTCCTGGGTTTCATCGAGAGTCATGCCATATTGGAAGCCCGAGCAGCCACCGCCCGAGACGAAGACACGCAGGCCCAGACCTTCGTTGCCTTCCTGCGAGAGCAGCTCGCGAATCTTCGTGGCGGCGCCAGAGGTAACGGACACAAGTGTGGTCGGTGAACTGGTCTGATCGATCATGGTGAGTGCTCCTTCTCGCCGTGATGGAATGCGAGGTGGTGTTGCGCGCTCCGCGCTCTCTCTGTAAGAGATGATACGTCATGGCGGGGAGTGCGTGGTGACGACAAGGACGAAAGCTTCATTTTCTGAAGCGACGCTTTGCTCACGTGTGATTCTACCACGCCATGCCAGAGTGTGGCAATCTGGCTTGACGAGCGGACGCGGTAGATGCTATAGTGCCCAGTGCCCGGGCGGTTAGCTCAGTTGGTTAGAGCGCCACGTTGACATCGTGGAGGTCACAGATTCGAGTTCTGTACCGCCCACCCGGATCCGCCACTGGTCATCATGCCGGTGGCGCTTTTTTTGGCCCCCGCCATTAGCCGGCTAACAGATTTTCATGAAACTCTGCGCGATCAGCTACACTCTAATCAGATGTCTGGCACGTTGCTCAGACACACTTTCTTCCGCGAGGATTCCCTTCCATGGACCATATATCACCTTCACCCGAGGACACCCATGAGCGGCCGCTGCTGCGCGGCTACCTGCATTTCGGCGCGGCCATCGCCGCCGTGCTGGGCACCATCTGGCTGGTCGTGGCGGCGCACGGCGACGTCGCAAAGCAGGTCTCCTTCGTCATCTATGGGCTCAGCTCGGTCATCCTCTTTGGCATGAGCGCGCTCTACCACATCGTGACGTGGCCGCCGAAGACACGCGCCGTGCTGCGCCGCCTCGACCACGCGAACATCTTCCTGCTGATCGCGGGCACCTATACGCCGGTTGTCTTCAATGTGCTCAGCGGCGGCTGGCGCGTGGGCATTCTCGGCACCGTGTGGGTGCTCTCCTTGCTGGGCATCGGGCTGGCGGCGCCTCAGCTGCGACTGCCACGCTGGGTGCTGGTGAGCCTCTACCTGGCCGTCGGCTGGGTGGCGCTAGCGGCGATGCCACAGATCACGAGCACCCTGGGGGTGGGCGCGCTGCTCATCATGATCGGCGCCGGTGTGCTCTACAGCCTGGGCGCGGCAGCCTATGCGATGAAGAAGCCGAATCCGTGGCCCAAGGTCTTTGGCTACCACGAGGTCTTCCACCTGGCCACTGTGGGTGCGAACCTGCTCTTCTTCGCGCTGATGCTCGGCTACGTCGTGGGCTTCGTCCGGCGGTAGAGGGAGGCGGGCCGGCTGCTACAAGATGAGCAGGCCACGGCGCGCCGCCCCAACCGCGTGAAGAGCCGCCGTAGCTCGCTGGGCTGCATGAAGTGGACTATCAGCAGATAGGCAACCCGGGCTTGCCCATTTCAGTCGAGCGGTTGGGCAAATGACTGTGAGTCAGTGTGCAGGGTTGGGGAAGGACAGTGAAAATAATCTTCCCAGTTGGAGAGCAGGGCAATCTTGTGATGGGGCATTGTGGGTCCTCTAGAACATGCTAGTTTGTGTGTAATGTCCAGGTGCCTCTATGCCCGCGGCTTCCAACACTGCGATAGGGATGGGCAACCCTTCTAACGCACGAGGTTCAACCTTGATAGCGTCCCCGCCGTAGGATTTTGCTACTCGGCGCAGGTTTGCTATGGTATCGGGATGCTGGAGCACAGTCCACAGTCGCTCAATGAAGTCGGGGTCAGTTCTGCGTGGATAAACACATAGGAATCCTGTGAGCGGTAAGACGCCCGCCGTATTGCGGATGAATCGTGTACTGCGACGGCCAAGGGAGGCGAATAAGAATGCTGGTACTGCTCGTACTTCCATTTTGTACCACGGCTTTCGTTGTGAAATAAGGGACTTGGCAGGTAATTCCAAGCTCTCCCCATGGCGCAAGTAGGTCTGCACAGTGCCGGGGAAGTCGCTTTCAAGACGGCTGTCTAACGACAGAAGGCGAGTTGGCCGACCAGCAGCATCCAACGCTTCGACAGTTTCCTTAGTGATTTCGTCTGATGTAACATCACGTGTCCGACCAATAGCGACGCGTAGGTATTCG
>DASWAC010000258.1:0-4100 GCA_036391335.1 Ktedonobacterales bacterium | reverse complement strand
ATCGGCCGCGAGAATGGCCCGGAGGTCGGCGATGGGCACGCGCCGCTGCTGCATCGAGTCGCGCTCGCGGATGGTGACCTGCCCGTCTTCCAGGCTCTGGAAGTCAATCGTCACGCAATAGGGTGTGCCGATCTCATCCTGGCGACGATAGCGGCGACCAATCGCGCCACCGGTCTCGTCATATTGCGTGAGGCCGAGGGTCCGGATACCGCTGTGCACCTGGTGAGTCAGCGCGACCAGCTCGTCCTTCTTCGAGAGCGGCATGATGGCCACCTTCACCGGAGCGAGCTTCTTGTGCAGGCGCAGCACGACCCGCTTCTCACCATTGACCTCTTCCTCGTCATAAGCGTTGCAGAGGAAGGCCAGCATCGCGCGGTCGGCGCCCACCGCGGTCTCGATGATATACGGGACATAGCGCCGGTTGTTGAGGTCGTCAACCCAGCTCAGATCCTTCCCGCTGAACTCCGCATGACGTCGCAGGTCGAAGTCGGTGCGGTCGTGGATACCTTCCATCTCTTTCCAGCCAAAGGGAAACTGAAAATAGACATCCACGGCGGCGCGGGCATAGTGGGCAAGCTCGTCTTTTCCGTGCTCATGCCAGTCGAGGTTCTCAGCCTTCATCCCGTGGTCGAGATACCACTGCCAGCGCTGCTGTTTCCAATACTCAAACCACTGCACTTCTTCCTCGGGCGGGACAAAGAACTGCATCTCCATCTGCTCGAACTCGCGCATGCGATAGATGAAGTTCCCCGGGCTGATCTCGTTGCGGAAGGCCTTCCCGATCTGGGCGATGCCAAAGGGTGGGCGCTTGCGGGTGCTGGTCGCCACGTTGTGAAAGTTGACATAGGTGCCCTGCGCCGTCTCGGGCCGCAGATAGACAAGGTTCTCGTCGTTGTCCACCGGCCCCATGTACGTCTTGAACATCAGATTGAATCGCCGGGGCGCGGTCAGCGTGCCCTTCTTGTGGCAATTAGGGCAGATGTCGGGCGCGCCTGAGAGCTCCTCGACCTGATCGGCGCGGAAGCGGTGCCCACAGTTCGTGCAGTCCACCATGGGGTCGGTGAAGTTCTCTTCGTGGCCCGAGGCCTGCCAGACACGGCGCGCCATGATGATCCCGGCGTCGAGGCCGACGATGTCGTCGCGCATGCGGGTCAGGGCGTCCCACCACGCGCGCTTGATGTTGTTCTTGAGCTCAACACCGAGGGGGCCGTAATCCCAGACCGCGTTGACGCCGCCATAGATCTCGCTGCTAGGGAAGACAAAGCCGCGTCGCTTGGCGAGCGACACGATTTCCTGCATGCGATCAACTGGCTGTTGCATAGCGATCCTCTCGATGCTGAACATGACGAAAGGAGGCGAAGGGAATTCCGCTCCCCCGCCTCCCTTGGCGCGTTGCGTTGACCCAAGGCGAGCGCGCAACGGCGCTCCGTGCCATTCTATCTTTGCGGTAGGCAGCGTGTCAAACAAAGGGACAGAGAATAGAGAGAGGGTCCCGCGTGGGCTGGCAAGCGTGTCCGTCTATGGTATGATGGGGCCGCACATTTCCGCATCATGGGCAGGATGTCCATGCGCTGAGGTAGGGGAGCCGCTCATGGCAGGGTTCGCATTCGCACAGCCTGGCGCAGATGCCACGGGGCCAATGGTGGTGCTCTTCGAGCGCGACGACAGCATCGCTGTGCCATTGCTCTCGCATATCCGCATGGCGGGCTATGACGTGCGCTCCGCTCGCACCCCTGTCGAGCTCTTCGATTTGCTTGGCAAGCATCAGGTGGGCATCGTCCTCGTGGACCTTGGCAGCGCGACTGCCGGACGGCGCGAGTTCTGGGTGGCGCTCGACTCGAAGCGCAGCGGGACGAATGTGCAGGTGCTCACCTTTCGCCTGACCGAGACTGCCGAGCTGCAAGAGGGCGATAGCATGGCCGCTACAGCGGTGCCCGATGTGCGCATCCACAGCCGCAACGAGCTGCACATGATCGTGGAGGGCGTGCGCCAGCGTCTGGCCGGCGGTGTGCCTCTCAGCCCACAGCTCAACTCCGCGCTGGGTGCGCTCTCGACCATGATCCCCATGGGGGGCGGTCCGTCACAGTGGGATCCCGGCCTGTCCGTTGGCATGCCAGGCGGCTTCGGCGAGCCGCTCAACCCGTCGGCCAGCAGCGTCTTCGCGCAGCCGTCGCAGGTGAATCCCTTTGCCGACCCGTCACAGCGTGGTGGCCCGCCCTCGATGGTTCCCCCCAATGGGCCACCATCATTCGCCGCGCCGCCACCCTTTGCCCCTGCGGACTCCTCGCCGTTCGCCGCGCCTCTCACCGGAAATCCCTTCCTCGCGCCGGGCACGCCTCTCGCGAGCAATCCATCGAGCGCATGGCAGGGGAGTGACCCTGGTCGTGGCCCGTCGGCGCCCTCAGGGTTCGGCGGGCAGTCCGGCGTCTTCGGCTCCGGGGTCTACGGCTCGACCTCACAGCCCGGCAAGCCATCCATCGCCGACGCATGGGTTCCGCCAGATGGCGGCGCCGGTGTCGCGCAGGCAAGCCCGCCGCCCGCACCCTATGAAGCTCCCATGCCATATGAAGCGCCCGCGCCGCGCTGGGATGACGCCATCGCATCCGCCTCGATGGTGCGCCGTCCCTTCGAAGATGCTCCGCCACCGCCAAAGCCCGCGCCGAAGCTCTCACCAGACGAGATGGCGCTCTCGGAGGTGCTGATGGATGGCGCGCTGATCTCGCCCGAGACCCTCGACGTGCTCAAGGGCGTGCGTGCCATGCTCGACGCGGTCAACATGCACATGAATATCGGTGAGCTGGCGATGCTCTTCCGGTTCCTCAGCCCCGACCAGCTGCTCGCGGCCATTCTCGTCAGCCGCAGCCTGGTCTCGCCGCAGCAGATCGCTCACCTCGGCCGCAAGAAGCAAGAGCTGGCCGCCGAGGGGAAGGATTATAACCTCGAAACCCTCATCGCGATGTCTGGTCTGCTCAGTAACGAGCAGCTTGCCAAGATCAGGCAAGAGATTGGGCTGACCCAACGATAGCGGCCACTCGCCAGCGAATCCTCGGCAGAGCGCGCGTGGCTGGGCACGTCCCCGACACTGCCCGCTGATGTGGCCGCACACGCGACCTACGCCGATGCGACACACGCTTTACGACGCGCGCTTCACGTGCCTGTGACCTTTTTTCCTGGGCGCGAGAAGAAGGAGCCGGCAGCCACCTCAGTATGTGGGTAATACCCATTTCGTCTGGATACTTGTCACATGCAATCTGGCTGGGCCGTTGGAGCTTGTGCGCCGCGAGCCACACCGTGTGACGGCATGACACTGCCGTGAGCCTCACGTGCGGCTTGACCCTCCGAGTTCCGCCTCACTCAGCGGCCCCATTGCAGGTAGGCAAGGACAACTGACCAGGTGCCTGCGACGACCATGAGGGCCACTCCCCACACGCCCGCCCACTGCTCTAATGGCGTTTCTTCAAAAGTGCCATATGAGGTGAGAGGGAGGGTGGCCCGAGCCAGCAACATGAGTGCGCCAAGCACGGCAACACCGACCAGACCGCCAAGGAGGAGGACCGCCGCCTGCCTGACAGCGCGGTCCGCCTGCCCGGTGGCGATGCAATAGGGTACAAAGGTCACCACCGCCAGCACCTCAAGCGCGACACAGGGCAACATCACCCACATTGAGCTGTAGGCCAAAATCGAGAAGCCTTCTGGGCCGGGGCAGTAGTCAAAGCAGATGAAGCCCCCGGACAGAGCCATGAGAAACCCTCCGCCTAGCCCTGCAATGCAGGCGCAGGTGGCGAGGACCCGTGAGACGGGGAGCAGGAAGAGGGCGGCCCTGTGCATCAGACCTCCTTGCACGGGTGAGAGTCGGGGTGCCTCAGTCACCTGAGAGAAGCTGGCGCTCTTGTGCCGTGGATTGTATCATGCGCCGTTCGGAACCGAGGTCTTCAGCACTCCAATAATTGAGGCACAATGAGGATACCCCAACCGTCCGAAAAAGACACTCACCCCAGCCGTCTAGGAAGGCTCTCCCCTCAGCCATCTAGAAAAGCTCTCATACGGATTCTGTCTCGGCTATTGTAGAAAGCCACTTCCAATGTTGGAATGAGCCCGTC
>DASWAC010000257.1:0-2758 GCA_036391335.1 Ktedonobacterales bacterium | reverse complement strand
AGCATTGGCGCTGGGCCAGACGGCACGGTCGCGGTGGGACCGTTTACCACCGTGGTGCTGGTCTGTGTCCCATGTGGGCCCAGCAGCTTGCTGACCTTCGGCCATGCCAGGACTCCACCAGCCGAGACGGCCAGCAGGACGACGACCAGAAAGATCACCCCGGCTCCCCTGCCGGCGCCCGTCTTCCTCGGTCCCCGGCCATTGCCTCGCCCCGCGCCGAAGCGCTGCGGGCCGCCATCTCGCCACCAGTCGCCGCCCTGGCCACCGTTACCGGGCGGTTGATTGCGGGCAGGCGCGTTCCAGGCACGTGGATCGTGGCCAAGGCCACCGGCGGGCGGCTGGCGCGGCCCCGACGGCGCTCGATAGCCGCCGGGTGCGGCTCGCGGTGAGCGCGGTGGCTGCGCGCCAGGATACGGCGGCTGACCCTCATCGTTCCACATAAGCTACATCGTCCTTACTTGCGCAGGCGTCTGCCCAGGCCCAGGCAATGCGCCAAGTGTAGCAAGAAGCCCAGGTGCGGCGCAAGCCCTCACGGACCCGACGCGATAGAGCGAGCGGGTTGTGTGCCACCAGCGTAGCCATGCGCTATTTCGCGGTGAGGGCCTTGGCCACGAGGGAGCACACCTGGTTCATCAGCGTGGGATTCCCATCGAAGTTGGGCTGATGCTGCGCATAGACGCTGACGACCCACGTCTGGCTGCCGGTGACGACGATACCAGAGGTGTTGATGTCCCAACCGGTGTTCGCGCTATTGGGAGCCCAGCCGTTCGTCAGGTAGAACTTCGAGCCGGGAGGAGCTGATGAGCCGACGCCCCACTGCTGGCCTGACTGGACATGGCTCATCAGGTCGAGCACTGTCGCCCGGTCGGTCGCGTTGAGGATCTTGCCCTGCTGCACGAGGGAGAGTGCCTGCAGTATGCCGCCTGGTGTGCTCTGCGAGCACTGCCAGCCCGTCTTGCATGCCTGGTAGGGAATCCCATGCGCCTGAGCGAACGCGGTCTGGCCAACATCTGCACCGGCGGCCTTATAGAGCGCCTGTGTCGCGTTACCATCCGCTTGCTCGATCATCGCCGTCAGCGCGCTCATGTCGGAGCCCGAGAGCTGGTGCCCCTGACTCTCGACCGACTCGATATACGAGAGCATGATGGTGATCCTGGCTGAGCCCGCCAGCGTGAAACGCACATCGCGATTATCGGCATACTGGATGTTGTGGGTCACGTCATAGATCGCGACGCCGAGGTTGCCACCCTGCGCCGCCACGAGGCTTTCGAGGTCAGCCGAGAGGGTATCCAGTCCCGCCCATGGCGGCAGGCTGGCATCGGGCTGTTTCACGGTGATGGCGGCGGCATTCATCCATCCGGCTCCACTGAGCGCTGGCGTCGCCCACGAGACGTTATACCAGAGCGCGCCCGCCGCCCAGGCCGCGGTGCCCGCCAGCTTCACTGGGAAGCGCGCGCCCAGATGAGCGACTGCCTTGCCGGTTCCCGCCGTGTCGAGCAGCTCGGCATCAGTGGTGACCCACGACGCGGCCGCCACTGGCACGGTGGGAGTTGGCGGGCCAAGGGTGCGCAGATAGTCGAGGCCGACGTTTTCCAGCCAGACCTTCGGCGCGCCTGTGGCGTCGGGGCTTTCCGCATCGGCGATCACGACCCCATTCCAAAAGCCCTGGATAGTGAAGTGATGGGTTGTCTTCCCAATCTGCCCCGTGATGGCGAGGGGTTCCGAGACGGGCAAGCCGAGGTCGTTCTGCCAGCCGGTGGGATAGGCGTCATTGCGCAAGAGATAGGCCCAGATGACCGGCGCGATCGAGTGCCCCATCGTCTTCCCGTTCGTGGTCGTCACGGGGATGAAGACAGGCGTGGTGCTCGTGGCTGGCGGTGTCGGCGCCACGGCGGTCCCCGGCTTCAGGGTGGCGGGCTGGGCGGCGGTGCGCAGATCGGCGAAGGTGAAGTTGCTGCTGTCAGGGCCGATCGAGATTTTCGCGCCGAGCGCCATCATGGCGGCGACCAGCGGCAGGCGAAAGATATTGGGCGACGAGGTGGTCACCAGCTGCACGGCGAGGTCGCCGGAGGCCTTGCCAGTCGTGCCCTTCGTGGTGCCGGGGCTCACCAGTGCGCCATCCCCAAAGAATTGCACCAGCCCCACGCCAGTCGTGAAAGCCGGGGTGAGCGCCGGGCCAAGGGTCAGGCCGTTGCCGTGGGTCTTGTAATAGGCCGTGAAGGCGGGGTCGGCCGCGAGCTTGGCAGTGGTGAAGCCGTCGTTGGCGCTATCGATCGCAGTGGCGCCCGTCTTGCCCACCCAGGGAAGCGTCGTCACGGCAGTGGTGCGATGCGCGAATTGCTTGCTCAGCTTTGGCCACACGAGCACGCCACCGGCGGAGGCGCCAAGCAGCGCCACGATCAGCAGCGCGATGCCAGCGATCTTGCCCGTGCCCAGCTTCCTGCCCACGCCAGGCTTCTTGCTGGCCGCCGCCTTGCCTTTGGCGGTCGCGGCCGGGCCGGGCGGAACCCACTCGGCCTGGGCATCGCCATTCCACTGGCTGCCAGATGTCGCGCCAGGGCTCGCGGGCCATGCGTCGTCCATATCGGGTGGGCCGAAGGCGGGGGCTTCATTTGGCGCTTCGGTAAAGCGCGCGGACCCTGACCTGCCGGGCCATCCCGCCACGGGCAGGCGAGAGGATGAGCCAGGCGCAGACCCGCCACGGAAGGCGCGCAGGGATGATCGCGACGGCGGTGCTGGTGTGTCATTGAAAGGACTC
>DASWAC010000256.1:0-4616 GCA_036391335.1 Ktedonobacterales bacterium | reverse complement strand
TTTACCTCCGCACTGCGTGCCCAGGCAGCCCAGCTCGGTTGGTGGGCTGCCTTGACAGCCCGCAATGCCTCTGCGACTTCATTTCGTATCGCTTCGCGCCCAGCACGTCGTCGAGTAAAGACATAGGACTTCGCCAATGTTCCTGTCTTTTGATGTGCTCGAATTTCCATCCCAAAATATGCCGCAATCTCGTGGAGGTCACGTTCCACCTCCACAAGAGTGTTGGTGACACCTACGACATCTCTGACACAACCATCTGAAAGAACATAGGCAATGAGCTTCACTGCCTCCTCGGCCAGCGATTCGGTGCCAAAAAATGGCAATGATCGTGGCGCAGCGATTCGGCAACCTGGCTCTAGAGCTCCCACTGCACGCCACCCATCTGGAGTAAGCACAGGGTGACTAGGGGTGCACCTCAACGTTCGCCCGAGGCGTGTCTTTACCTCGACAATTGGTCGCACGCCCTGATCGTAGAATGCTGTCACTTCTTGCGGCACCAGGCGATGGCTCGATTCATCGAGCGAGAGCACTGGCGCACGCTTCTCGCGCAGCTCGGTGATCGGCAGAAATGCCCCACTCTGTGGGTCGAGAACGCGGGTATCGCCTGTTACGCATTTGCCAATTCCTGGCTCACCGCCCATGAGGATGACCGCGCCGGGCACGAGCCCGCCACCCAGCACACGATCCAGCTCGGCTGAGCCAGTGGATTGCCGCTTCTCGGCCAGCGGTCGCACTGCTGGCAGCGGGACGGCGGCGAGATGCGGTCCCCGGCGAGCGCTCGCGCGGGCAGCGGAGCCGGTGGCCGGGGTGACCGTCTCGATGAGGGTATTCCACTGGCCACAGTCGGGGCAGCGGCCCATCCACTTGACGCTCTCGTGGCCACACTGCTGGCAGACGAACTTAGAGGTCGCTCGTGGCATGGTGGATGAGATCCTGTTCTATGATCGTCAGGGATCAGCACGTGGCTCAAGGCGCTGCGCTCCGGGCGCATCGACCCCAGCGTCACCGCCAGAGAAAAGAGGGCACTCCGCCGCACTACCCCATTCTCTCACTGCGCGCCGCCAAAGGAAAAGGGACACACCCCCTGGGGCAATCCCAGTGAGCGCGTCCCTTTCAGTGGGTAGCTTGGGACTACTCAGCGTCACCCGCTGAGAGCGCCGCCGACGGCAGCTCCCGCAGCAGGTCCTCGTGGCGATCACGCACTATCAGGTTGAGGGTGCCATCGTCAACGACCGCCTCGATCAGGTCACCAGGACGATACTTGTTCTGCAGCATGCCCTCGGCGAGCGGATCCTCGATCATGTTCTGGATCGTCCGGCGGAGCGGACGGGCGCCATACTGGGCGTCGAAGCCCTTATCCACCAGGTAATCCTTCGATTCGTCTGGCACCAGCAGCTCGATCTGCTGCTCGGTCAGCTGGGTGCGCACGCGGGCGAGCATGAGGTCCACGATCTGGCGCACGTGCTCCTTACGGAGGCTGTGGAAGACCACGATCGCGTCAATGCGGTTCAGGAACTCGGGCTTGAAGGTGTTCTTCAGCTCGCCGAGCACCTTGTCCTTCATCCTCTCGTAGTCGTTCTGCGCGGCCCGATCTTCGTCGCGATTGTGCGCGAAGCCGATCGAGGCTTCCTTTTGCAGCAATGCCGCGCCGACATTCGATGTCATGATGACGATGGTGTTGCGGAAGTCCACCACGCGGCCCTTGGCATCGGTCAGCTTGCCGTCCTCCAGAATCTGGAGGAGCATGTTGAAGACGTCTGGGTGCGCCTTCTCGATCTCGTCGAGCAGGATCACGCTATACGACTTGCGGCGCACGGCCTCGGTGAGCTGGCCACCCTCCTCATAGCCGACATAGCCCGGAGGCGCGCCGACCAGACGCGCGGCGGCATGACGCTCCATGAATTCCGACATGTCGATCTTGATGAGCGCGTTCTCACTGCCGAACATGAATTCGGCGAGCGCCTTGGCCAGCTCGGACTTGCCGATGCCGGTGGGGCCCATGAAGATGAACGAGCCGATGGGGCGCTTGGGATCCTTCAGGCCGGCGCGTGCCCGGCGGACGGCGCGCGCGACGGTCTCGATCGCCTCATTCTGCGCGATGACGCGCTTGTGCAGCGCCGACTCCATCTCGAGCAGCCGGGTGGACTCCTCCTGCGCGATGCGCATGACGGGGATACCGGTCCACATCGAGACGATCTGCGCGATGTGCTCTTCTTCTACGACGGGGTCGCCCGCCGCCTGGTCAGCCTGGCGGCTGGTCTCCAGCTTGTTGATGCGGTCGCGCAGCTTCTTCTCGCGGTCACGCAGCTCGGCGGCCAGATCGTAGTCTTGCGCCTGAATGGCGGCGTCTTTCTCGCGGAGAACAGCCTCGAGGGCGCGGGTGGCCTCCTTGAGATTCAGGGGGGCAAGCGAGCGCTGCATGCGCACGCGGCTGGCCGCCTCGTCGATCAGATCAATGGCCTTGTCAGGCATATAGCGGTCAGTGATGTAGCGGCTGCCCATCTCGGCGGCGGCGCGCAGGGCGGCATCGGTGATCTTGAGACGGTGGTGCGACTCGTAGCGGTCACGGATGCCCTTGAGGATCTCGACGGTCTCCTCGACACCCGGCTCGCGGACGATGACCTCCTGGAAGCGGCGCTGGAGAGCCTGGTCCTTCTCGATGTATTTGCGATACTCATCGAGGGTGGTCGCGCCGATGCACTGCATCTCGCCGCGCGAGAGGGCGGGCTTCAGGATGTTCGCGGCGTCCACCGCGCCCTCAGCGGCGCCAGCGCCGACGAGCGTATGCACCTCATCAATGAAGATGATGCAATCCTGGCTGGCGCGAATCTCCTCGATGATCTTCTTCAGGCGCTCCTCGAACTCGCCGCGATATTTCGTGCCCGCGACGAGGGAGCCGACATCCAGGGTGAGCAGGCGCTTGCCGGCAAGGGTGTCTGGCACCTCGCCTGACACGATGCGCTGCGCCAGCCCCTCGACGATGGCGGTCTTGCCAACGCCCGGCTCGCCAATGAGAGCGGGATTATTCTTGTGGCGGCGCGAGAGGATCTGGATGACGCGCTCGATCTCTTGCTCGCGTCCGACCACAGGGTCAAGCTTCCCAGAGCGAGCCTGCGCCGTCAGATCAATGCCCATCGAATCAATCGTTGGTGTTCGTGAGTGCTTTTGTCCCATGGGCTCGCCCTGAGAGCTTCCGCTCTGTTGTAAGACCCGCACGGTCTCGCTGCGGACCTTTTGAAGGTTGACGCCGAGGCTTTCGAGCACTCCGGCGGCGATGCCCTCGCCTTCCCTGACGAGGCCGAGCAAGAGATGCTCGGTACCGATATAGTGCTGGCCAAGCGTGCGAGCCTCTTCGACTGCCAGCTCGATGACCTTGCGCGCACGGGGGGTCAGGCCGATCTCGCCGATGACGGTGCGGTCGCCTTTCCCGATGATAAACTCGACAGCCGAGCGCACCTTGTGCAGCTCGACCCCCAGGTTCGAGAGCACTTTCGCGGCGACTCCATCACCCTCGCGCACGAGGCCTAGAAGGAGATGCTCGGTCCCGATATAGTTGTGGTTAAAGCGCAGCGCTTCCTCTTGCGCCAGACTCAGCACCCTGCGCGCGCGCTCCGTAAACTTGTCGAATCGGTCGTTCACAACGAGCTCCCTTCCGCTGGGAATCCACCTCATGTGAGGGAGATATCCAAGCTCGGTCTATCTGGTGGTTATGATACGCCACTGGCGACCATCGCGTCAAGAAAATGACGGGCTTGACACCGCTTCCTATGCGGGTTTGCGACCTCTGAAAAGTAATCCCAATAGCTGACAGAGTCCCTCACCCAACGTCCCTGGTGATGATGAGAGTATCTCAGAGTGTAGGTCAGGGGCGGCCTCTGACACAAAGAGAATACGCTACGGCCGGCGCGATGGGTGCATCCACCGGGACGTCCATGTCCTCCTCTGTGTCACGCATTGTACGGTGTCGTGTCAACCTACGACCAGCCACCGCCCCCCGAATAGGGAGAGAAGGAGCCGGCATACCCGGCTATTCTCACGCGGCCTCGCCAAGGTGACAGGCACTCCCTCATGCCAGCTATGCCAACGAGGCCGCCTCTCCCAACGCGGGGAAAGACGGCCTCAGTGGATGCGAGAAGGGCTTATTCCTCGCTGGCCGGTGCGGGCTCAGCGCTCACGGGGGCCTCTGCCTCAGCGGCGGGAGCCTCGCTGGCGCCGTTCGCGGTCCCATTGCCCGCCGGAACCTCAGCCAATACCTCAGCCGCAGGCGCGACCTCAGCCTCAGCTTCAGTGGCCTCCGGGACTGGCGCGGCCTCGGCCTTGGGCGCTTCCACCTTGGGAGCCTCGGCCTTTGGGGTCTCGGCTTTGGGCGCTTCCGCCTTGGGCGCTTCCGCCGGCTCAGAAGTATAGCCTGCCGCGCGGAAGGCGTCCATCATGGCGGTGGCAGGCTGCTCTTCCTGCCGCTGTGGCTGCGACTGGGTCCGTGGCCGTGCGACGGGCTCGGTGGCCGCGGCGGCCTCGTCATGCCCATCGTGACCGGCCTCCGCCTCAGCGGCGACATGGTCCGCCTCGGGGTGTGTCTCCGTGGCTCCGGGCTCCTCCATCTGCTTGAGCGAGAG
>DASWAC010000255.1:0-9793 GCA_036391335.1 Ktedonobacterales bacterium | reverse complement strand
ATAATAGAAATCGAGATAAGACCGGTTTTGCAGGAAGGTTCCTTGCATGGAGACGGCTCGCTGGTTATCGAGGGCCGCGCCAAAGACGAGGAACTTGCTCACATCGGCGGCAGTGAAGCAGTTGTCCAGCCAGTAGGTGTTCTCGCTGTGCTCATCGAGCACGACATTCGAGATCATCACGTCACCGACGCTCCCATTGAGCGTCGCGGCCTTGCCGAGGATGTAGACCCCCTTGAGGAAGGGCACGTTCTCCAGCACCTCGCGCAGCACGCGATAGGCGGACATGCCCAGCGGGTAGTCAATGTTGATGATCACGCCCTTGCTGCTGGAGAGGCGCTCCGCCCCAGGCACGCGCACACGCGGATCCAGGTCATCGGGCCGCACGCGCGCCAGGTCAATGACCTGCACATCGATATCCAGGCCAAACCGAGCGGGAACGGCATAGATGCCGCGATCCTGCTCTTCCACGGGCCGGCTGCGCGCGAATCCCTGGCCGACGGGCGACTTTTGATATTCTCGCGCGGCATAGTAGAGGTAATTCTGCCAGTTCCCCTGCGACTGGCCCGCGCGAATCTTCTTCCCCTCATCCGCGAGTGCCTGATCTTGGCCACTGAGCGCGAAGCGAGTAAGCTCATCTTCACGGCGCTTGGCGGTGCCTGAGAGGAGGTTGACGAGGCTGTGTGAGTTGCTGGAGACGAAATAGACGGGACGGCGGGCGAGACGGGTATCGTCGAGGAGCTTGGCGACGGGTGTCCACCAGCGATCGGTCGCGCGGGCAAAGCCCACATGCGAGCCGCCGAGCATGCGCAGGGTAAAATTCTTGCGCTCTTTCCCGATCACCAGCAGGTTTTGCCACAGGGTGTCACCCCAGATGAGCTCGAGTCGCCGCCAGTCCTCGATCGAGATCTTCAGCCGCTCGCGCACCACCAGGGTAATCTCGGCATAGACCTGTGAGCTGCGATCCACCCGGCTTTCTAGCAGCTGCAGGGTCGTCGGGTCGGAGTTCAGCAGCCAGTGCATCTTGTTCCACTCGATTTGCAGCGCGACGAGGGTAGGCACGATGTCGTCGGTGTCGCTCACACTCGCGATGAAGACTGCCAGCGTGTTCTTGCCATCGAAGAACCACCGCCGCCTGCGGGCCGAGGCGCTGACCGACTGCCACTGGTCTACCTGAAAGCCCGCCTGCACGAAGACTTCCTCTGACTGTCCCAGGAGGATGCGAGACGACGAGAGGATGGCCACGGGGGTGCGCAGAATCGAGTAGATGAAGGCCGACATGTCGGGTGCGCTGGCCCGCGCATCGGGGTGGAGGATCGAATCTATGTTATAGTGCGCCTGCACCAGCGTCTTGAGGCCTATCTCACCGCTGCTGCGCAGCAGCGTCTGATAGGTGCGCACATACATCTCAACCTCGCGCTTCCCTCCCTCGTGGTGGTCATCCGATAGCCCAGCGCCTGATCCCTGGGACACCGCGCGTCCCGCATTCCCTGCGTCTGCCACGACTGGTTCATCCTTCTTTGCGTGAGTCTAACCGTTCGCCTCATTATAGCGGATGCGCCGCGCTGTGGGGCGATGAACCATCCACGACATGGTCGCGCGTCGTGAGGCGCCCCGCGTGAGGGCCGCTCAGTCATCGAGCAGGCGCCTGACATCCATGTGGCTGACCATTGTCGTGAAGGCGCGTGCCGCCGGCAGCTGTGAGCGTCCGCCCCATACGGCCAGCGCCACCTCATAGGGCGGCAGGCTCGCATCCACCACCGAGATCCGCAGCAGCTTCCCCGTGGCTAGCTCGTGCCAGATCGCCATCGCGGGCAAGACACTCACGCCGATCCCGCGGACCAGCAGCTGCGTGAGCACCTCACCGGCGGTGGCTTCCACGGCGACAGCGCGGTCACTGCCCGGCGGGAGCAGGTGGCGGAGCCCTAGCCGGGTGGGGCCGGCCTGCGTCGAGAGCACCGTGTGCCGGGCGATGTCGGCGCGCGTGCACGCTTTGGCGTGGGCGAGGGGATGCTCTGGGGACGCCACCAGGGCCAGCTCGTCGCTATAGCTCCAGAGGACGTCGGCATTGACATGCAGCTGCGCCCGCGAGCAGATGGCCAGCTGGATCACCCCGTCGAGCAGGTTTTCCATCAGGATCGGGCTGGTCGCGGTGCGCACACCCAGTGGCACGCCTGCGTGCTCGGCGAGAAACCGCTCGATGAGGCGTGGGACGAGATATTGGCTGCACGAGGGATTCGCCCCCAGGCTGAGCCGGCCCAGCCCGCCATCGGCCATGCGCTGCACCGCCATGCGGCCCTCAGCGCGCAGCGCGAGCATCCGCTCGGCATAGGGCAAGAGCGCCTGACCGCTTTCGGAAAGATCGAGAGTGTGGCCTCGGCGGATGAATAGGCGCACGCCGAGCTCGCCCTCCAGGGCGCCGATGCGCCCGCTCAGGGTCGGCTGCGCGAGGTCGAGCAGGACGGCGGCTCGGGAGAAGCTGCGGGTGCGGGCAACAGAGAGAAACGTTTCGAGCTGATCCAGGTTCATGGCGGCGCTCCACTATCGTGAATCCCAATGCTGCCTATAGGTGATAGTGTCTGGAATTATAGCGCGAGCCGGCGTACACTCCAAGTGTGCGGAGGAGTCCACGCGATGAGGCGTAGCCCGCAGTGAAGGGGGAGTGCGGCATGAGCATACAGGCACGGGTCATCGCGCTCGACCATAGCCAGGTGGCGATTCCGGCGGGACGTGAGGCGGAGGCGCGGGCGTTCTATGTCGACCTGCTGGGAATGGAAGAGCAGGTGAAGCCGGAGCATCTGGCGCGTCGTGGCGGCCTCTGGCTGCGTGGCGGACTGCACCTCGGCGTGGACAAGGCGTTCGTGCCCGCCCAAAAGGCGCATCCTGGCTTGCTAGTAGATGACCTTGCCGCACTCCGTGCGACGCTGGCGACAGCGGGGATAGCCATCGTCGAGGACGAGCCTCTCGCCGGCTACATGCGCTTCTACGTGCATGATCCCTTTGGGAACCGAGTCGAGCTCATGCAGCGCGTGGCTGATGCCGCCAGCCAGGGAGAGTCTGAGAAGGCAAAGGCGCTCTCGCGCGAAGTCTTTGGGCGCAGCGCCGCCGCCTATGTCGCCAGCCGCGATCATGCCGCCAGCCCTGACCTGGATCTGCTGGTGCGCTGGGCTCTGCCGCATGCGCACGAGGTCGCGCTCGACGTCTCGACCGGAGGCGGGCATACTGCGCTGGCACTGGCCCCGCATGTGGCGAGTGTCGTGGCGAGTGATCTCACCCCCGCTATGCTCGCCGCGGCGCGCGCATTCCTCACCAGTCAGGAGGTGCGCAACGCGCTCTATGTCATCGCGGATGCCGAGGCGCTGCCGTTCCTGGAGGCGTCATTCGATCTCGTGACGGTGCGCATCGCGCCGCATCACTATCCCGACCCGCAGCGGGCGGTGCGCGAGATGGCACGTGTGCTTCGGCCCGGTGGGCGCCTGGTGATGGTGGATAACATCGCGCCGGAGGAGCCTGCCCTCGATGCGCTGGTCAATGCCTGGGAGAAGGAGCGTGATCCCAGCCACGTGCGTGCCTGGCGGGCCTCCGAATGGGATGGCTTCTTGCGCGGGGCGGGCTTATGCGTGACGCGGCGGCAGATCAGCCAAAAGACGCATGAGTTCGCGCCGTGGGTGCGCCGCACAGGCATCTCAGCAGCAGTCGCCGCCAGTGTGGAGCGCGCGATGCTTGCCGCGCCTGAGGTGGCCCAAGCGCACTTCGCCATCACCGCGCGCGATGGCCACGTGGTCAGCTGGACGAGTGATTACCTCATCTGCCGGGCTGAGAAGGATTAACTCGCGTCGTCACCCAGCTTGAGCATCGCCATGAAGGCCTCCTGCGGGATCTCGACGTTCCCGACGCGCTTCATGCGCTTCTTGCCCTCTTTTTGCTTCTCCAGCAGCTTGCGCTTGCGCGTGATATCGCCGCCATAGCATTTCGCCAGCACGTTCTTACGCATGGCGCGCACCGTCTCACGGGCAACGATCCGGCTGCCGATGGCCGCCTGGATGGGCACCTCGAAGAGCTGCCGGGGAATCAACTCCTTCAGCTTTTCGACGAGCTGGCGTCCCTGGTTATAGGCCTTGTCACGATGCGTGATGAGCGAGAGGGCATCCACCGGCGAGCCATTGACGAGGATGTCCAGCTTCACGAGGTCGGCGGGCTCGTAATCCTTGAAGGTGTAGTCGAGCGAGGCATAGCCCTGGGTGCGTGATTTGAGCTGGTCGTAGAAGTCAATGATGAGCTCACCCAGCGGGATGGAATAGGTGAGGTGGACCCGATCCTCCTCGACGTAGGTCATATTCTTGAAACTGCCACGCTTCGAGTTGATCAGATCCATGATCGTGCCGATGTAGCGAGCCGGGGTGAAGATGGAGATATCCATCACCGGCTCTTCGATCTGCTCGACCTCTTGCGGCTCTGGCAGCTCAGCGGGATTATGCACCATCAGGGTCTCGCCGTTGGTTCGCTGCACCCGATATTCCACGCTCGGTGCCGAGACGAGGATGTCCAGGTTATATTCGCGCTCCAGCCGCTCCTGGATGATCTCCATGTGCAGCAAGCCCAGGAAGCCACAGCGGAAGCCAAAGCCGAGCGCGACCGAGTTCTCCGGCTCATACACGAGTGATGCGTCATTCAGCTTCAGGCGGTCCAGCGCGTCGCGCAGCAGTGGATAGTCATCGCCTTCCACCGGGAAGATGCCCGCGTACACCATCGGCTTCGCGGGACGATAGCCAGCGAGCGCCTCCGTGGCCGGGGTGGCGTCGAGCGTGACGGTGTCGCCGACCTGGCAATCAACCACGTTCTTCAGGCCGGTGGCAATGTAGCCTACCTCGCCTGCCGCGAGACTGGGCGCGGTCACCAGCAATGGCGAAAAGTAGCCCACGTCGAGGATATCCGCGGTCCCGCCGGTCGCCATCATGCGCACCCGATCGCCCCCGCGCACGATGCCATCCACCACACGCACATAGGCGATCACGCCTTTGTAGGCGTCATACTTCGAGTCGAAGACGAGCGCGCGCAACGTTGACTTGCGGTGCCCTCTCGGAGCCGGCATATGCTTGACCACGGCCTCGAGAATATCGCTGGCGCCGGTGCCCTCTTTCGCTGAGGCAAGGATGATCTCTTCGCGCGGCAGGCCGATGACCTCCTCGATCTCCTTCGCCACCCGCTCTGGGTCTGCGCTGGGCAGATCTATCTTGTTGACCACTGGGACGAGCGCAAGGTCCGCTTCGAGCGCGAGGTAGAGATTCGCCAGCGTCTGCGCCTCGATGCCCTGGGTGGCGTCTACCACGAGGATGGCGCCTTCGCACGCGGCGAGGCTGCGCGAGACCTCATAGGTGAAGTCCACGTGGCCCGGAGTGTCGATCAGGTTCAGCTCGTAGCGCTGGCCGTCGAGCGCGTCGTATTGCATGCGCACGGCTTGCGCCTTGATCGTGATGCCCTTTTCGCGCTCCAAATCCATTTGGTCGAGCACCTGATTGGTCATGTCGCGGCGCGCGATGGTGCCTGTCACTTCGAGCAGGCGGTCCGCGAGGGTGGACTTGCCGTGATCAATGTGCGCGATGATGCAAAAGTTGCGGATATGGGACTGGTCCATGAAGCCTCAGGCTTTCCTCGCGCGCGTGCTATGAAGGGTGCTCGGCACGCCCAGCGGGAACGGCCTTTGGCAGTGTACCAGATACGATGGGCGGTGAGCAACGCTGGCAGGAGGCGCGGCCAGTGCACTATGTGGCATGCTCTGATGGCTGCCAGCACTGATGGTAGCAGAGAGGGTGTGCTATGGACGAGCGAGACGTCATCGCGCTGGAGCTCTGCTCGGTGACGCGCGAGAACTGGCGAGACGCGATGCGGCTGAAAGTGCATCCTGAGCAGATGCGCTTCATTGCCGAGGTGGAACCCATCGCGTTATTGGTGCTGGCCAAGGCGTTCGTGGGGGTCATGGGGCACATTTGGACACCCTATACCTTCATGGCAGGCAATGAGATGGTGGGCTTCGCTGCCCTCTCATATGACCCCCGGGGCGCCACGGAGTGCTGGGTGCATCATTTCTTCATCGACGCGGCGCATCAGGGGCGAGGCTATGGCCAGCAGGCGCTGGCGCTGATCATCGAGGTGGCGCGGGCGACAGAGCCACGCCGCCTGGCCTGTTACCTCACCGTCCATGCGGAAAACGCGACAGCCCAGCGCCTGTACGCTCGTGCGGGATTCATGCCGACGGGTGAGACCATGTTTGGCGACCCGCTTTATAAGCTGGCGCTGCCCTAGAGTCATGGCGCGGGATGCGCGGCGGCGCACGGTGGTGTACGATAGGCGACGTTGCGGGCGCTTGCCCGTTGACACCAGCCGCAGGGAGGCGAGCGCATGATGATGAGATGGGTACGGGCGCTGCTGGCCGTGGTCGCGGCGCTGACCATTCTCGCTCTGGGAGCGCCTCAGGCGCATGCCGCTAGCGCGCTGCTCTATACCCAGCGGTCGTGCGCGCCTGTTTATGCCGCGCCAAGCCGTAGCGCCACACTCATCACCCAGCTGCTCGGCGGAACGGACGTGCTCGACGCAGGGGCCAGCGCTGACGGGTGGCGCCATGTCCGCATCTGGAGCGCCACCGATGGCTATGTTCCGCCGGGGTGGCTCGACAGTGCGCCGCCTGATGCCGCGCGTGAGGGTGTCTGCACTTATCCCGGGCTGCCCGAGACCTATGCGGAGAGCCGCACCAGCCTGCCCGGCCCGTTTAGCCTGAGCGCGACGGGTATGACTAGCGGGCCTGTGCAGCTCTCTGCGAGGGCTGATCCCGCCAGCGCGAAGGCCGGCATGATTGACGCTGGGAAGCCGGTGCGCGTGAATGCCTGGGCGCAAGGCCCATCCGGTCAGGTGTGGTATCAGGTCAGCGCGGGCGACCAGAGCGGCTGGGCGTGGGCGGCTTCTTTTCGGCTGGATGCCGCCGATCCGGCCACACGGCAGGTGAATGGGGCGCCCATCTGGGCGCCAATGGCCGGGAAGGGTCTGTGGTTCACCAATTACCTGCCCCACCACTCAGATGTCAGTGCGATGATGCGCGACGCGAAGCACGCGGGCATCACCCATGTCTATGCCGAGGTGGCGACGAGCAAGCTCGGCTTCTACGGGAAGAATTCGCTCGACCGTCTGCTACCTGCCGCCCACGCGCAGGGCATAAAGGTCATTACGTGGGTCTATCCCTACCTGCATAACGTGAGCGATGACGTGCGCCTGACTGTCGAGGCTGCGACCTATCGCACCCCCACTGGCGAGCATGCGGACGGCATCACCGCTGACATGGAAGAAACAATAGATTCCGCCAGTGTCTATACCTATGGCCAGCTCACGCGTCAGATCCTCGGCCCTGATACGCTGATGGTGGCTACCGTCTTCCACTCACTGGCGCGCCCCAGCTATCCCTATGTCGCCGTGGCAGTCAGCTGGAACGTGATCGCGCCCATGGATTACTGGCACAGTCATTCCGGGCGGGTCTACGGGCGTGCCGCGGTCGAGCGCTTCGTCACGACGTCCATCACCACGATTCGCGCGGCGCTGGCCGCCGGTGGCGTGACGAATCAGCCGGCCATCGAGGAGATCGGCCAGGTCTGGAACATGTTTACCGACGATGGCACCGTTGGCAGCGGATCGTCGCCGTCATATGACGAGGTGCTCGGTGACCTCGACACGGCGCGCTCCCTTGGCTGCATCGGCGTCTCACTCTACGAGTGGCAGACCGCGTCGCAAGACCAGTGGAGCGCGCTGGTGGGCTATCCCTGGCCGGTCAGCTAGCTGGCGATCAGCGCCTTCACCGCCGCGACGATGCTGTCGGCGTTGATGCCCGCCTCTTGCAGCTCTTGATCTGGCGTGGCGGAGTCTGGCATGTGGGTCACCGCAAGCTTCGTCACGCGAGGCAGCACAGTCGC
Source organism: Ktedonobacterales bacterium (assembly GCA_036391335.1). GTDB lineage: Bacteria > Chloroflexota > Ktedonobacteria > Ktedonobacterales > JADMIN01 > DASWAC01. The sequence continues at coordinate 1,841 of DASWAC010000255.1, read as the reverse complement.
CGGCGCGCCCGCAGCGCTGCCGGTGAATGCCTCCAGCACCGCGTCGCCGAGGCCGCCTTCGATCCAGTGATCCTCCACCGTCACGATGCGGCCGTGGGTTGCCTGGGCCGCCTCGCGAAGGGTCGCCGCATCAATGGGCTTCACGCTGTAGGCGTCGATCACGCGGACGGCCACGCCCTGGCTCTGCAGCGCGTCGGCGGCCTTGAGCGCTTCGTGCACGGTGATGCCTGCCGCGACGATGGTGACCTCATCGGCAGCGGATTGCCGCAGCACGCGGCTCCCGCCGACGGGAAACCGCTCCGTCGGCGCATAGAGGACCGGCGTCTTCTCGCGGGTGGTGCGCAGGAACGAGATGCCCTTCAGGTCTGCCATCTCGCTGACGAGCTTTGCCGTCTGGTTGGCGTCGCAGGGGTAGAGCACGGTGCTGCCAAAGACAGCGCGTAGCATGGCCAGGTCTTCGAGGGCCATCTGCGACGGGCCGTCCTCGCCGATCGAGACGCCGGCATGGGAGCCGACAAGGCGCAGGTTCGCCCGCGAGATGGCTGCCATGCGGATGAAGTCGTAAGCGCGGCTGAGGAATGCGGCGAAGGTGGACGCGAATGCGACATAGCCGCGCACTTGCAGGCCGATCGCGGCCGAGACCATCTGCTGCTCGGCGATGTATTGCTCGAAGAAGCGCTCAGGGTGCGCCTTGCCAAAGGTCTCCGAATAGGTCGAGTTGCTCACCTCGCCGTCAACCACGACGATATCCGCACGGGCATCACCGAGCGCCTTGAGGGCGTCGCCAAAGGCCGAGCGAGTGGCCACACTGGAGCCGACCTCATAGGCCGGCAGGTTGGCCGGTTGGCTCGCAGGCCGTGCCGCGGGCTGTTGGTCGGCGGGCTTGGTCACCTGAATGGTGATATGGCGCACACCACCGAGCTCGGCAATGGCTCGCTGCGCCATGTCGGCGGGCAGCGCCTTCCCATGCCAGCCGTCTTTGTTCTCGATCTCCGAGAATCCCTTCCCCTTGATGGTCTTCGCGATGATGAGCGCGGGCGCATCTTCGCTGGCGAGCGCGGCGTCATAGGCCTGCGCGATTTGGTCGAGGTCGTGCCCATCAATGGGAAAGACACGCCAGCCAAAGGACTTCGCTCGCGCCGCGTAGACCTCCGCGTTCCAGCCGAGCATCGTCTCCCCACGCTGGCCGAGGCGATTCATATCGAGGATGCCGATGAGGCTGCCCAGGCTATAGTGGCCGCCAAGCTCCATGGCTTCCCAGATGGAGCCCTCGGCCATCTCGCTGTCACCCAGCACCACCCAGACGTGATAGGGAAGCTTGTCGAGGTACTTGCCCGCCAGACCAACACCGACCCCAATGGGCAATCCCTGGCCGAGTGAGCCAGTGGCGACATCCACCCAGGGCAGCACAGGCGTTGGGTGGCCTTCGATGCGGCTGCCGAGCTTGCGCAGGGTCATCAGCTCGTCTTCCGAGATGGCGCCCGCGGCATGGTACATCGAATAGAGGAGTGGCGCGGCATGACCCTTTGAGAAGATGAGGTGATCATTGTTCGGGTGCTTGGGATTGCTGAAGTCGTAGCGCAGATAGCTCGCCATCAGCACAGCCATGAGGTCCGCGCCAGACATGGAGGATGTCGGATGCCCCGAGCCGGCGGTGGTCGTCGAGCGAATGCTATCCACTCGCAGCTGCTGCGCGAGCTCATGCCACTGGCTGACGGTTTGCGCATCATGTGTTGCCTGGGACGTCGTCATCGTTGCTCGGTCTCCGTTGTGTCTTGCGGCAGTCTCGTGTCACGCGCTCGCGTCCTGGTGAGGATGTCAGGCAGAGCGGTCGGTGTGAG
>DASWAC010000254.1:0-3832 GCA_036391335.1 Ktedonobacterales bacterium | reverse complement strand
AAATACGGCATCAAACTGGCGCGCCATCGTGCCGCCTGCCAGCCCGACGATGGCCACCTTGCGGACCTTCCAGGCATCGGGTGAGGCGTTGAAATAGGGCGCGGTGAGCATATAGTCGGAATACCAGTAATGGCCTGGACTGAGGATGTAATTGGGGTTGTACCAGGAGTGCTCCGCGCCGGCGCCCTCGTTCATGAGGAGAAAGTTCGTGCCATTCGCGTCTTTCACCACCTGGATGTAGTTGTACGGTGTCTCCTCGTCATAGAGATAGTGCAGGTTCGGCGGGGTAGGCTTCAGCGGGCCAAGCGACGCCACTGAGGGCAGGAGCAGGAAGACCAGCATAAGCGCCACGGAGGCGGCATTGAGCCAGCGCCAGTGGCTCACCAGCCCCCACAGCGACGCCAGGATGAGCGCCACCGCCAGCGCCAGCAGCGTGCGGCGCACGCCAATCCACGGGATGAGCCACAGCACGGGCAGAAATGCGCCCAAGATGCTGCCGACCGTCGAGAGAGCATAGAGGCTGCCGGCGCGCGTGCCGGCCGAGCCGACGCTCGCCACGGTGATGCGGATGGCGAACGGCGACACCATGCCCAGCAGGGTCACGGGAATGGAGAAGAGGAGCACTGCCATCAGGAGCGAGACGCCAAAGAGCACCACACCGCTGCTTCCGTTGTCGAGGCTGGATCCCAGATTTAAGCCGTCAAGCAAGGGAAGCGCCAGGCGCAGCACGGGGCCAGAGACGAAGGCCAGCAGGCCCGTCGCCACGCCGGCCACCGCGGTGATGGCGCAGAGCACGCGCTCGCTGGGATATCTGTCTGCCAGGCGGCCACCGAACCAGTAGCCAATCGAGAGGTAGATCAGTGTTGACCCGATCTGCATCGCCCAGATGAGATCGGTCGTGCCAAAATAGGGAGCCATGAGCCGGCCACCTGAGACCTCGATGCCCAGCGAGACGATGCCCGCCACGAAGACCAGGATCAGCAGCGGCAGATGTCCGGTGCGCACGAGATTCATGAGGCCCGATTCCCGCTGGGCACGCTTGCTGGCCGCGCTCGCGGGCGTCGCGCTGGCCCCGGCCACCGCGGACGTCTCGGTGAGTGGGTCTGTCGTCATTCGAGGAAAGGCTCCTTGCTGGAACGCATTAGCTGGTGGGAGTCAGGAAGTAAAAGGTCTTGAGCATCGGCTGAAAATACTTGCTGGTGCCCTCGTCAAAGCGATCGGTCGGTGCGAAGAGCGCGATGATGTAGGCTCGCTCGTGCACGATCGTGGCGTAGACCTGCACACGGATCGTCACGATCACCGGAGCCGGCGTGGGTGCGCTCGTTGACGTGCTCGCCGGAGTCGCTCCCGCGATCACGGGCACGGTAGGTGTGAGCGCTGGCGGTTGGGTCACGGTGATGATCCCAGTGGCGGTCTCCCAGGTGGCGCCGGCAAAGGTGGCGATGCTGCCGGGACCAGGGGCGCGCTCGAAGGTCTGGTGCGGTTGCTGGGCGAATGCGCTGAGCGCGTGGTCTAGCCATGCGCCGGGATCATCTGGCCGCGAGACCACCCATGAGCTAGGCTGCTGCACCTGGAGCGTGAAGCTCGGTGACCTGGCGTTATCAACGCACTCCATGCCCGGATTCGCCGCACCGCACTCCCATCCCTGCGGAAAGGCCAGGGCGAATCCTTCCGCGCTATCAGCGTACGCGGTGTAGCCCGCGGGCACGGTGGGGGCGGGCGCTGTCGTGGTGGGTATGATGGTCGGCGTCGGCGTGACCGTCTGGCCGAGGTCGGAGCTGGCGAGAGGAATCATGGTCAGCGCGACTAGGCCGATGACGACGGCGAGCAATGGCCAGCGCTCGCGCAGTGCGCGCCACAGGTTGCTCTGGCGAGCCGGGTCCCGCTGCCCAGTTGGCTCGGCAGCGGCAGGCGATGGCGCGGCCGTCTCTGGCGCGAGAGGCGCCGGCTCCGACCTGACTGGGGTATCTTGCCCCGTGACTTCGGGCATCCTGTTCCTCTCAAGCGTGATGCGCAGCCTAGCCGCCGTCATCGCCGTGCCCATACGGACCGTGCCTATTATAGCTGAAACGCTGACTTCGCCCAAGCCATCTGTGCGGCATGGCGTGGCTCGCCGGTGCGGCGGTGGCCCCCTCGTGGTGGGCAGCTCGTGAGAGTTCTCTCAGACAGAGCAAAACCGGCGTCCCTGGCAAATGACCAGAGAGCGCCGGCTCGCGTGCGGGCAAGTGAGAGCTACTCGACCGAGACCTTGGCGCCAGCCTCTTCGAGCTTGGCCTTGGCCGCGTTGGCGTCGTCCTTGCTGACGCCTTCCTTGATCGGCTTTGGCGCACCCTCGACGACATCCTTGGCCTCCTTGAGGCCCAGGCCGGTCAGCTCGCGCACGACCTTGATGACGTTGATCTTGTTTGCGCCGAAATCCTGGAGAATGACGTTGAACTCCGTCTTCTCCTCAACAGGCGCGGCAGCCTCAGCGGCAGCGCCGCTGGCAGCCGGGGCGGCCACCATCGCGGGGGCAGCGCTGACGCCCCACTTTTCCTGCAGCGCCTGGCTCAGCTTCACGAGGTCGAGCACACTCATGTTGCTCAACTGCTCGATGATAGCGTCGATGTCAGCCATGAAACCGGATCCTCCCAAACGTGTTCTAGTTTAAAGCTAGGGCCACGATCGCGTGGCCAGATGTGTGATGTTGTTACGCTGCCGCGGAGTCGCCGCCCATCTGGCGGACACGACCCTCGAGCACGTTGATCAAATCGCGCAGGGGTGCCGAGATGACGCCATAGGTCTGGCTCATTGGCCCCTGGATGCCGCCCACGATCATCGCGCGCAAGACGTCCATCGGAGGAGTCTTGGCAAGGTCGCTGACCTGAGCTGGCGAGACAGGCTTCTTATCGAAGATGCCTGCCTTGATGGTGACGGGCACCGAGGTCTTGGCCGTGCGCAGATAGTCCGTGACTGCCTTGGCTGCCGCGATCTCGTCATCAAAGCCCATCGCGATGGATGTCTGACCGTGCAGCACCTTGGAGAAGTCACCAAAGTGCGCGCGCTCGGTAGCAATGCGCAGCAAGGTGTTCTTGACGACACGTAGCTCGACCTTCTGCGGGGCGAGCTTGCGGCGCATCTCGCTGATCTCGGCGACGGTGAGGCCTTGTGTGGTCAGCAGCACCGCGCCGCGCACGCGGCCAAGCTGTTCGGTGAGCTGGTCAATCTCCTGTGCCTTGGCTGCTGTTGGCATGTGGGTTGTCCGATCCTTTCCAGGGCGAGGGTCGGGTGAGGGCCGGGCACGGTTCCCGCTCGGCACGCCAGAGATGGCGTCACCCGCCAAAGTGCGGAGGTCTCCGCTGAATGGCACAGTGGCAGGGGCGGCGCGAAGGCCAACAAAAAGGGCCTTCCAGGTCCTACCGACCCGAAGGCCCATGCGCTCGCACGCGCAGCCGCAAAGGCGGCAATGGCGCACGGTCACGGTGGTCTTCGCCTCGGCAGGTCTTGCGCTTAGGCGCCCGAAGGCGCGCCTGCTGTCACCGGCAATACGTGTAACAGTTCTCGACTATCATACGAGAGAGCAGGCGTAATCGTCAACTGCACAGGACGGATTGGCGGCATGGCCTCGCGCCTGGCCCCCCAAGCGCGCGTACGCCACCTCCCGCGCGCTACTCGGCCTGCGTGCGCGCGCTGCCTGCCCCCGTGGGCTTACGCGCCGTGCCGCTTGCGGCCTTGCGGGTGGTCGCGCTCGCGGTGGTCGTGCGCTTCGTGGCGCTTTTGCCATTCGTGGCAGCCCGGGTGGTGGTCGCCTTGCGGGCAGTCGTCGTGCTCTTGGCGGCTGACCTGCGCGCGG
>DASWAC010000253.1:0-3818 GCA_036391335.1 Ktedonobacterales bacterium | reverse complement strand
GGCGCCTTTCGCCACAATCTCGGTATAGAGGATGCCGCGCAGGCCATACGTGATCGCCGGCACGCCGGGAGCCGGCATCTCAGTGTCGGCCACCAGCACCACGTCGCAGGGGATCTCGTCCGGATGCTCGCGCACATACTTCTCGATGCTGGCCCCGCCGAATTCCTCCTCGCCTTCGATGAGCACGCGCACGTTCACCGGCAGCGCCCCATCCGTGCGCAGGAGCGACTCCAGCGCCTTGAGCAGCGCGAGCGCCTGGCCCTTATCGTCCACCGCGCCACGCGCATAGAGATTCTCGTTGCGGATGACCGGCTCGAAGGGATCGGGCTGGCTCCATTCTTCCAAGGGCTCGGCCGGCTGCACGTCATAGTGTCCATAGAGCAGGACTGTCGGCCTGCTCTCGGCGTGTAGCCAGTCAGCCGAAACCAGCGGATGCCCATCTTTGATGGGATAGATGAGCCGCACGTGCTCCATGCCCATCTCGCGCAGCTGGGCAGCGACCCACTCAGCGGCGCGCTTCACGTCAGCGCGGTGCTCCGGCATGGTGCTCACACTGGGGATGCGCACGAAGGCCTTCAGGTCGTCGAGGAAGGCGTCACGATGCGCGTCCACATAGGCGAGCGCTTTTGGCGACGATATGGCGGCAGCTTTGCCGGTGGCAGTCTTGGTCATCGGGACACCCCTCTGGTGAATCCATGCAGGAGCCTGGCGCGTGGAGGCGAGGGAATCGCACCGAGCGCGCAGGCACGAGGATATATGAGAAATCGTACCGCGAGGTGACCAGCCCTACAAGCGGCGGGCATAGGTGGGCTACTTGGGCAACACATATGCCGCAAGCGTTATTCGCCCCGTGGTCACCCTGTGGCAGCGAGACCGTTTGTGCCTGGCGCATGGTGACGCCGGCTCACGCTGGCTGGCCCAGGTCATCGAGCGGCCCGCTGGCGCCGGGCAAACGGTGATCACGCATGGTCGCCCAGAAGCGCTCTGCCGGCTGTCTCTTCTCTCTCTTGCGCACCAGCTGACCCGCCGCATCTAGCTGCAGCCGCACGGTTGACACGACCGGCGCGAGTCTCGTACACTGCCCACGAACAACCGAAACGCATCAGCATGCTCCGGGAGGAGTACCCGGCAGATTGTGTCTGCCAGCGACGGGGACCAGCATACGCTGGGTGGAAGTCCCCTCAGCACATCGCCGGGGAAGTCGCCTGGAGGAGCCTGCCGACAAAACTGGGCCGCACGCCACGCGGCCAGGAGTAGAGCGGCGCGGGTACGCCCGTTACAGCGGACTCCCAATCGGCAGGTCATTTTATGCTTGCCCGCTGGGCAGATGAGCGCGCGGACGCAGGCCTGTGTCCGTGAAGCAAGGTGGTACCGCGGAAGCGACGCATGTGCGCCCTTTCGTCCTTGTGGGGGACGAAGCTGGGGCGCTTTTTGTTGCTCTGGCAGCCTCGTTCCCAGCACCCTCGACAGAAAGGAACGAATCTGTATGCCACTTGCAGCGCGTTATCACGCCGCCACCGAGGAAGCCGCCGCGCAGGCGCTATGGCGATCGCTGAGCGCCAACGCCTTCGACACCGCGTCCACCGCACCGGTCTTTGCCATCGACACCCCGCCGCCCACCGTCTCTGGCAAGCTGCACCTGGGCCACGTCTACTCCTATACGCATACTGACCTGATCGCTCGCTTTCAGCGCATGCGTGGCCGCAACGTCTATTATCCGATGGGCTTCGACGACAATGGCCTGCCCACCGAGCGGCTGGTGGAAAAGACCAGAGGCGTGCGCGCCACCCAGGTGGGTCGCGAGGAGTTCATCCGCCTCTGCCTGGAGGTGGGCGATGAGGCCGAGCGTGACTATCGCGCCCTGTGGGAGCGCCTGGGTCTCTCGATCGACTGGGGGCACACCTATCGCAGCATCGGCACGCTGGCTCGCCGCACCGCGCAGACCTCCTTTGTGGATCTCGCTAGGCGCGGGCTGGCCTATCGCAGCGAGGCGCCCGCCATTTGGTGCCCCGAGTGCCAGACGGCCATCGCCCAGGCCGAGCTCAACGACCTAGAGCGCGCGAGCACCTTCTTTACCCTGGCCTTCGCAGTGGATGGCGCCGAGCCGCTGCGCATCGCCACGACCCGGCCCGAGCTGTTGCCCGCCTGCGTGGCCATCTTCGTTCATCCAGATGATGTGCGCTATGCTGACTCGATCGGGCGTGAGGCCGTCGTGCCGCTCAGTGGCCACCGTGTGCCCATCCTGGCGGATGCCGCTGCTGAGACTGAGAAGGGCACCGGCGCGGTGATGTGCTGCACCTTTGGGGATACGACCGATATCACCTGGTGGCGCGAGCACCATCTCCCCCTGCGCGCCGCGCTCGACCGCGCGGGACGGCTCACCGCGCTCGCCGGAGACTATGCCGGGCTCAGCGCGCGTGCGGCCCGTGAGCGCATCGTGGCCGACCTCGACGCGGCAGGTCTGCTGCTGGCCAGCGAGCCCATCACCCAGACGGTGCGCGTGCACGAGCGCTGCGACACGCCGGTGGAATATCTCATCGTGCGGCAGTGGTTCATTCGCGTGCTCGACTTCAAGGAGGATCTCCTCGACGCGGGTCGGCGCATCACGTGGCACCCCGCCAGCATGGGCGAGCGCTATCGCGATTGGGTGGAAAACCTGCGCTGGGACTGGTGTGTCTCGCGGCAGCGCTATTTCGGCGTGCCCATCCCTGTGTGGTACTGCGAGACCTGTGGCGAGCCGATCTTTCCCGACGCCGCCGACTTGCCGCTGGACCCGGCAGAAACCGCGCCAAGGGCTGCCTGCGCGTGCGGAGGGGAGACGTTCACGCCAGAGCGCGATGTCTTCGACACCTGGGCGACCTCCTCGCTCTCGCCGCAGATCGCGGGACAGATGCTGGCAGACCCATCACTCTACGCGCGAGTGTACCCCTATGCGATGCGGCCACAGGCGCACGAGATCATCCGCACGTGGGCGTTCTATACCATCGTGCGCGCCATCCACGCGGGCGAGCCGCTGCCATGGTCGCACGTGGCGATCTCGGGCTGGGGTCTGGCGGGCGAGGGTCAGGGGAAGATCAGCAAGAGTCGCGGTGGTGGCCCCATGTCGCCGCACGAGATGATCGAGCGGATGTCGGCTGATGCGGCGCGCTATTGGGCAGCGAGCACGGGTCCAGGGAAAGACGCCATCATCAGTGAGGAAAAGATGGCCCAGGGCGCCAAGCTGGTGAATAAGCTCTGGAACGTGGCGCGATTCTCCGAGCGGTTCATCAGCGACGCGCCCACGCGTGTGTCGCGGGCGGACCTCATGCCGATAGACCAGTGGCTGCTGGCCCGGCTGCGCCACGTGGTAGCGCGCGCCACAGTGCAGATGGAGGCGTATGAGTATGCCGCGGCGAAGGCGGGCATCGAGGGATTCTTCTGGCGCGAGCTGGCCGACAACTATCTTGAGCTCGCCAAGGCGCGCCTCTATGATGCCACGCTGACAGGCCACGATGGGGCACGCCACACGCTGCGGCTGGCGCTTTCCACGGTGCTGCGGCTCTTTGCGCCCTTCTTGCCGCACGTGACCGAGCGCATCTGGGGTGAGCTTTTCGCGGCGCGCGACGGCCAGCCGACGATTCACCGCGCGCCCTGGCCTGAGGCAGATCACACCTGGGAGGATGCCAGCGCGGAGGCGACTGGTGAGGCAGTGATAAGCATCGCGGCGGCGGTGCGGCGCTTCAAGAGCGAGCAGGGCATCTCACTCGCGACGGAGCTGCCGGTCCTCCAGGTGGCGCCTGGCGACCCCCCATCACTCCAGAGGGAGCGCCTGCTCGCCG
>DASWAC010000252.1:0-9635 GCA_036391335.1 Ktedonobacterales bacterium | reverse complement strand
ACACCAGTATCGGAGGCGGCAGCTTTCAGGAATGTCGAGGAGACGCGATGACACCCTGTGTAGTTGCCCTTCTTATCGGCGCACTGAAAGACGGAGACCTCGCCATGCACGCTATGCTTCACCGCGTCCACATAGTCGGTGTCATCATTGAGCACGTATTTGCCATAGTTGGCCTCTGAGAAGCCCGTGCCCTGGTCACGACCCACCTGGGGCGAGTCAACCACCAGCTTGTTATCAGTCTTGGGATCGTTGGACGAAGAAACTGAGATATTTTGCCCATATTGCGTCTCTAGCACGAGCGAGGCAATGCTCATGCTCTCTTTTTGCTGGCTGGTCGCCTGGTCGAGCGCGTATTGGTGGATTGCGTTACGGGCAATGAAGAGGGTCGCCAGGGTGGTGAGCACCGCTCCCAGCAGCACGGCAAGGGTCAGCTGAGCACGGATGCCCAGCCGGAACCGGCGTTGTCTCATAATCCCTGAATCTCCCTCTATCTCACGCCGCGCATCGCAATGCACGGGGGATCCATCACGCGTGCCAGACTATATTAGCAGAAGTGCTCAAGTTGGCAAATAGCATGCGGCATAAGGGGGTACCTGTGCTTAACCGTAAGGCAAGCAAGGAGAGTCCGCATACCAGATGAGGTAGGGCGCCGAGACGCTCTGGCAGCGGTCTCGCGGCGGGTTAATATGCGGGGCGACCTTCCACCTCGACGCATCCCAGATGCGACAAGTGCAGCAGCACGGCATAGGCGTCCTGATCTTGCAGGCGAGTCAGGCGACCCAGATCCGAGATGGTGCGATTGCCATCCACCAGCATCAGCACCATGCGCTCGCGCCGGTCGAGCGGGAGGCGATCCACCTGATCGCCCAGAGCGGTGCGCCTGGGCACGATGGTCAGCACACCCGAGGGCACGGCTGCGATTGCCCCCGAGGCCCACGTGTTACTGCCGCTCAGCGTGTTGCTGAGATCAGGAGGCTCGGTCGTCGCAAGATTGGCGGATGCCTGGCTCGACGCGAAGGTGTAGGCCGCGTCGCCTTCGACTGGCCACGACTGGGCATAGCGAGGCAGGCTGTCGGCCCCAGACGGGAGTCCCGACCCGAGAGAGCCGGTGGCGCGCCGCTGCTGCCATACCCCCGAATTTTCAATGCTCTCCTCAAACGAATAGAGGCAGTCACCCCAGTTCGAGAGCATCATGATCGCGGTCTCAGCAGTAAGAGACCCGACTACCGCGCTCTGTATCTCCCCCCCAACAAACCGCACCTGCCCGAATTCTCGGTTTGGCTCGCTGCCTCGGGTAGCCCTCAATATGCCCGTTTGCTTACAGAGAGAGATCATCTCGAGGACGTTGCCCAGTCGGTTGGTCGATACAAAGGGTGCTGCCATTCCATACCTCGTTTAAAAGTAGTGGGGGGCATCCATGCGCCGTTTACTGACTATACGCGCGTCATGCGCCGCATGCAGTTTTACCATAAGAACAGGCTGATTGCAAGCCGTGGCCATGCGAGCGCTGAAATATTCAAGGCTGAGGCACACCCCAGCCTTGCAGCGCGTTTTTGAGCCACGCTGGCGCGAAAGCGCCAATGGGGAGTCTGAGCCGGGGCAGAGATGGCGGCGCTTCTCCCAGGTGAGGAAGAGCTACTTCTTGTCCTCGGCTTCGAGCCGGGCCAGACGCGCACGCAGCTCATCGGCAAGCTGGCGATATTCGAGCGCCCGCGCCTCATCCCACTTCGGCATGACCGGCGCGGAGGCGCCACCCACAGCGCGATCGATCAAGCTGGCATAGAACTCATATGCCTGAATCTGTAGCTTGAGCCGCTCACGCTCATCCACCTGCTTCATCGCCATGCCAGAGACCTCCTCGACGCCAAGCCAAGCCGCACGATACGCCATCAGAGCATATGATTTCTAGCCTAGCCTATCATAGCGCGAGATGAAGGGTCAAGCGTCACCGATCGCGATCTATCTCCACTGGTTGGGCGGCTGCACCGGCGCGCCCCCCACTCCCCTGCGTCTGATACGCCTGGGTGAGGTCCGCGAGCAGCTTCTCACGCTGGACATAGAGCTCGCGACGCTGGCGCGGCTTGGCCCGGCTGACCACATAGGCCGCGAGCAAAGGGAAGGCGATCGTGGTATCGGCATAGACCACGACGCTCTCGTCGAGCTGATCGGGCTTGATCTTGCCCCACGAGACCGCCTCGGACGGTGTGGCCCCTGAGAGACCGCCCCAGTGAGGCGCGTCTTGGGTCACCTGGATGAAATAGTCATGCCCGCCCTTATTGATGCCCAAGACCTCCCAGAGCTGTGGCTGCGTCTGCAGGTAGAAGTTCTTCGGTGAGCCGCCACCCAGGATGATAACGCCGTTTTTCGTGGCGGCATGCACGATGGCGGTGGTCTCATGCACGTCATAGAAAGGGTCAATGGTGAGTTTGCCGCCGTCGAGCTGGTGACGAGCCACATTCATCCCGATGGAGGAGTCGCCCGGCGAGGACGTGTAGAGCGGCACATTCCATTCCGCCGCCATCGCCACCACGGAATCCCTTGGGCTAATGCCGAGCTCCAGTAGGCGCCTGCCCAGGAGATGGTGCAGCTCTGCGGTGGACATCGGTCGCTGAGGGAAATGCTTGAGCGCGTCGCGAATGAAGGCATCAGTGTCGAGGAGCACTTCATCCTTGAAAAGCACGTCATAGATGCGGATGATGCCCGCCTCGTGAAGCTCAGGGTCATCGAGCTTGAAGGTGCCGCGGTGCAGCGCGAAATTCAGGGCGTAGTGCATATCATGGTAGAGGTTGGCTCCGGTGCTCACGATGAAGTCAATCGCGCCACGCTCCATCAGCGTGAGGATGGCGCCACCCACACCGGCGGGGGTCATCGCGCCGGCAATCGTCAGGCAGACGGTGACATCTTCTTTCGGGTCGAGCATCACGTTGGCATAGAGCCGCGCCGCTTCGTTCAGCCGGCCCGCGTTATAGGCCTGGAAGGTGTTGTCTATGAGATCGGCGGCGCTCATCTGCTCTGTGATCCGCTGCGGCATGATGCGGTCGCCGCTGAGGTAGTCACGCTTCGACTGGCGTGCGGCTTTGCGGGCAGACTTGGCAGGCCCCTCGTGCGGGCGGTGTGGCATGGCTGGGTGCGTCCTTTCGAGGAAAGAGCCACGGCGAGTGTGGCGAGCACGCGCTCAGGCGTAGTGTATCACGGGCGCGCCTAGGCGCCAGCGGGCGACTGATGGGGCCGGTCGAGCCCTTGGTCCTCGAAGGCGGCAGGGTCTTCCTGAGGCTCCAGATGCGTAAAGACCGTCGTTTCAGGGAATTGCGCGCGCAGAGCGGCCTCGATCTGCTCGCAGATATCGTGTCCCTGCCGCACCGACCATGTGCCCGGCACCAGCACATGCATGGAAATGAAGCGACGTGAGGCCGACCGGCGTGTGCGCAGCGCGTGATAGCTGATGCCTCGCTCCTCGAAGGGGATCATCGTGCTGTAAATGGTGTCGAGCTCTTCGGAGGGCAGCGCGGTGTCGAGCAGGCCCAGCCCAGAGTCGCGCAGCAGCCGCACGCTCACCCAGATGATGTTGGCCGCCACGGCGATGGCGATGAGCGGGTCGAGGATCTGCCAGCCGGTGAGCTCCACCAGCCCGACCCCCACGATGACGCCGACGGTCGTCCAGACATCCGTCAGCAGGTGCCGCGAGTCGGCCTCCAGCGCGACAGAGCGAAAGCGCCGGCTGCCACGCATCAGCAGGAAGGCGACTCCGCCGTTGATAGCCGCACCCAGCATAGCGACCAGCAGTCCTGGCCCCACGAGAGTCAGCGCGTGGGGATGGAGCAGGTGAGGGATGGCCTCCCACACGATGGCGAAGGCGGCGATGAGGATGAGCGCTCCCTCTGCTCCACTGGCGAAATATTCCACCTTGGTGTGGCCATAGGCGTGGTCTTCATCGGGTGGGCGCGCCGCCACCCCCAGCGCCCACGTCGTGATGATGGCCGCCAGCAGGTTCACCAGGGATTCGGCGGCATCGGCCAGCAGCCCGAGAGAGCCGGTGAGCGACCACGCCAGCAGCTTCAGCCCCATGGTGAGCAGGGCCGCGCCGATGGAGACCAGGGCGAAGTGGCGTGGTGATCGCAGCAGCATGCGTGGGCTCTTCCTCGGGGTGACGGGCTGGCAAATGACTCCCCTTAGCGTACCACGCGCGGCGCATGAGGTCAGGAAGCTCAGGCCGGAGGCAGGGTGAAGCACATATGGGGCAGACGCCGCCCCGCCACGTCTGAGGACTCGTTCCAGCCGATGACGCGACCATCAGGCCCGCATGAGGCCCGGCTTGCCGTGATATGCTATGGCCATGTGAGGGCAAGCGACGAGGAGAGCACGGATGGCAGAGGGCGGGTTTCCGGCGGGATTTTACTGGGGCGCGGCGACGGCAGCCTATCAGATCGAGGGTGCGATCGCCGAGGACGGCAAGAGCGAGTCCATCTGGGACCGCTTCGCGCATACGCCAGGGAAGATAGACGACAGGACCAACGGCGATATCGCCTGCGACCACTATCACCGCTGGCCGGAGGATGTCGCGCTCATGGCACGGCTGGGCCTGAGCGGCTATCGCTTCTCCACCGCATGGGCACGCATCCTGCCGGAGGGCTATGGCCGGGTGAATCAGGCCGGGCTGGACTATTACTCCCGGCTGGTGGATGCGCTGCTCGCCGAGCATATCACCCCCTTTGTCACGCTCTACCACTGGGACTTGCCGCAGGCACTGCAAGAGCGTGGCGGCTGGGAGAGCCGCGACACCGCGAAGGCATTCGCCGAGCTGGCCCATGTCGTCACGGCGCGGCTGGGCGACCGTGTACGCCACTGGATCACCCACAACGAGCCGCATATCGTCGTATTCCATGGCTATGTGACCGGCACGAAGGCGCCAGGGCTCACCAATCCCGCGCTGATCGGCCCCGTGGCGCATCACTTGCTGCTCTCGCACGGTCTCGCGGCGCAGGCCATTCGCTCAGAGTCGCCTCAGGCGCAGGTGGGCATCACTCTGAACCTCACCGCTCTGGAGCCCGCGAGCGACCGCAGCGAAGATATCGAGGCGACGACCCTGCTGGATGGACTGCATCACCGCTGGTACCTCGATCCGCTCTATGGCAAGGGCTACCCTGAGGACGCGGCGCGGCTGGTGCGAATGCCCGCCGATGTGGTGCGGTCCGGCGATATGGAAACGATTGCCACGCCAACGGACTTCCTGGGGGTGAACTACTACACGCGCTATCGCGTGCGGGCCGGTCGCGGCGAGCTGGCCATCCCCCAGATGGTCGAGCCGACGGGGAGGCTGACGACGATGGGCTGGGAGATCTATCCCCAGGGACTCACCGAGCTGCTGGCGCGCGCTCACCGCGAGTATGCGCCCAAGATGCTCTATGTCACCGAGAGCGGGGTGGCGTTCCCCGATGCGGTGGCAGCCGACGGCCACGTGCACGACCCCGCGCGCGCCGACTATCTGCGCGAGCACTTTCACGCCGCACGCGATGCCATGGCCCAGGGCGTGCCGGTGGGCGGCTATTTCGTCTGGTCGCTCATGGATAACTTCGAGTGGTCCTATGGCTTCACGCAGCGCTTCGGCCTGCTCTACACCGACTATCGCACCCAGCGCCGCATCATCAAGGACAGCGGCTTTTTCATGCAGCGCATCGCCGCCACCAATGGCGCTGACCTCGACTGACGCTGACCTCGACGCGGACGGCTAGCCGCCTCTCTGGAAGGATGAAGGCATGCTCCTCACAGTGAGCTTCTTTCCCCTGGCGGATGGAAAGACAGCGGACGAGCTAGTGGCGTTCGAGAAGCGCATCATCAACCGCTACAGCGACTTCATGAGTGAGATCGGCTGGCACTACTTCGGCATCCACGCCGTCTCGGGGCTGCCGCCGCACGACATTGGCGAGATCTATCTCATCAACGCCCACTCGCGCGCTGAGGCGCTGGCACGCGATGCCGCCCACGAGGCGCCCGAGGTCATGCCCGCCGACATCCCAGGCATCTATGCGGAGTGCCGCGCCTTCATGGGGCCGGCGGAGCGGCGCGTGAAGCTGTGGCTACGGCCAGTCGCGGTCACGCCAGAGCCGCTGGAGGCGGCGCATTCGCTCCTGCTGACGCTAGGGGTGCGCGCCCAGGCTGAGACGGACGCCAGCGATCGCGCGGAGACTATCACACTGGGCGACCGGAACGAGTTTCTGGCGGACTACCGCTGGCAGTGCGCAGCCACCTATGAAGTGGAGGGCCCGGCGGAAGGGCTGAGCCAGCCATACACCCACGCCGATCTCTATTGCTCGGCAGCGGCCTCACCGGCTGAGGCACAGGGCGCGTGGCAAGCCGCCACCAACACGAGCCGGTGGAAGGTGATCACCGCGGCAAGCGTCTATCAGGACATAGCCGAGCCGGCGTTGTTCTGGCTGACGCCGCTGGCGCTCGCGCCGATGGCCCGCCGTCCCGTGCGCTTCGAGTGAGGCACCCGCAAAAATCCTGCCGCCGTCTCACGCCAGGTCACCCCGCTCCGCTCGCACGCCTATCCATGGGGTATACTGCCGTGAGCGCCGCGTCTGGCGCGCGGACGGCGAGTCGCAGAGCAGGGAGGGCATGCGCATGCGTGCCACATTCATCCACACAGCGGACAATCACCTTGGCTATGAGCAATATGGCGTCAAAGAGCGCTTCAACGACTTTGCGCGAGCATTCTTCGCCATCGTGGACGACGCCATCGCCCGCAAGGTAGATTTCTTCATTTGCGCCGGTGACCTCTTCCACAAGCGCGCCAGTGATGTGCTGACGCTGATGCAGGCCGAGCAGGGACTTCGCCGCTTGCGCGAGGCAGGCATCCCGGTGATCGCCGTGGAGGGCAACCACGACCGCACCTATTACAAGGATGGCGCATCCTGGCTGCAATATCTCTGCTGGCAAGGTCTGCTCACCCTGCTGGATCCCGTGATCGAGGCGGGCGAGCCGCAGCTGAGCCCATGGAATCCGGATTCGATGCAGGGCAGCTATGTGGACCTGCTCGGCGGCAAGGTGCGTGTCTATGGCCTGCCCTGGTATGGCGCAGGGACCGTCCGTGTGATGCAGGGCATGGCGCGAGCGCTGAAGGCGGCGCGTGACGCAGCCGCTGAGCCAGGCGTGGAATTTCGCATCCTGGTGATGCACACTGGCGTCGAGGGCATCGTGCCTCAACTGCACGGCCTGCCCAATCGCGAAGATTTCGAGCCCCTGCACAGCCTGGTAGATTATGTCGCCCTCGGCCATGTGCACAAGCAGTACGAAATGGATCACTGGCTTTATAATCCCGGCTCGACCGAGACGGTGGGCGCAGAAGAGAGCGCCTGGGAGCGCGGCTTCTACGCGGTGACCGTTGATGATGGCACCGGCGCGCCACAGCATCAGGCCAAGCTGGTCATCAATGCACGGCGTCCGTTCCTGCGGCTGGCCTTTAACGTGGACGGCCTGACGAGTCCCGGCGTGTTCCGCGACGCCTTCGAGCGCTTCTGCCAGGAAGAGGCGCGCCGCCACGCCGCCACCCTTGCCGCGCAGCCGGTGGTCGAGGTCGCCTTGCTGGGAACACTGGCCTTCGAGGCCAGCGCTATCGAGCGGGCCGCGCTGGAGGAGCGCGTCACTGAGCTCTTCCAGCCTCTCATCGCTCGCGTGGTGGACCGCACCCGCGACAGCGGTGGCCTGGGCATGGACGATGACGACGAGAACGGCCGCGACCGGTCCACGTGGCAGCAGCGCGAGCTGAAGGTATTCGCCGAGATGCTGAATAGTGACGCGCGGTTCGCGCCTCATGCCGGCGCATGGGCCCATCTGGCCGCCGAGGTGAAATCCATGGCGGTGAGCGGCGAGCCGCCAGAGCATATCGTGGCCCGCCTGCGTGAGACACGCGCGAAGCTGGCCAAAGGTGACACCCCCACCCGCGAGGACTAAGAGCGTCTAATACTGAATCGTGTTGGGTGATTGGGCTAGGCAGAAGATGCCATCACCCGCTGCTGCGCAGGTCGTCCGCTGCGCTCGCTGGGGCTCGCTCCTTGCCGCGCTCGCGCGTCCTCACTCCCTCTCCCGCAGGAGAAGGGAGCTCAGGGCCGATGGGCCTCCCGGGCATGGATGCCCCCTCCGCCTGTCGAGACGAGTGAACCCACGCTGACTCCCCTCCCCGCGTCGGGGAGGGGCTGGGGGAGAGGTTCTGCGGAGCCCTGATGAGCGCAGCCGCCGAGCCCTCAACGGGGAGCCGAGAGCACGCTCTCCCACACCTCACCCGGATTGGGTATAACAAGACTCGCCGCAGCGCCACGAGACCCTCACCCCAACCCCTCTCCCATAAACGGGAGAGGGGCTCAGAGCCCCGCGATCGCCGATCTCGCTGACCTGCGACCCCTCGCCCGCTTGGCGGGCGAGGGGCAGGGGGTGAGGGCGGCGCGGTTCCTACCAGAGGGTTTGCAAGGTATTCTAGGTGAGCCGGCGCGTCGCCCACCACCCCAGCCGAAGGGCACACGGGGCGATGAGTGACGCCGAGTGGCTACCTCGACAGCGTCACGCGGGCGCGGCGGCGGGCGCGCACCAGCAGGAAAACGCCGAGCGTCAGCGGGATGACGAGCGCCATGAGGAGCACGACGCGCAGGGTTACGCCCATCACGTCGTTCGTCGCGATGCGCGAGGTGACCCGCTCCGCCACTTGCATGGGCGCGGTGCCATAGGGCGCGATGCGCATCACGCCATTCGAGGCAACACCCAGGTCATAGGTCACCTGGGGCTCCTCCGCGCTGAGCGAGAGATAGGTCAGCCAGCTATTCGCGCGGACCCACCCCATATTCTTATCGGTCGAGAGGTCGCGATAGAGGGAGGCGTTCATCGGCTCCTGGAACGCAACGTTGAGGCCGGGCGCGCCGGGCAGGTCCGCGCCCACCGGCGAGATACGCGCCGCCGCGCCGAGGTCGCTGCTATAGAGTGGCTGATCCGTGAGCAGATAGAGGTCCGCGTTGACGCGCTGGCCTTCGAGCGCGAGCACTTCGAGCGGCACCCAGATATGCTGCAGATGCATCGTGATCAGCACCGGGGTGCCGTCGCCACGGTGCTGATTCGTCGCCTTGGCGGCCTTCGTGTCGAATTTCGCGGCAAGGAAGATTTCGGTGCCTTGCGCATACTTCAGCAGGTGTCCCTTGGTCTCAGCATCTATGGAGAAGCCGTTACTGGTGGCCCACTGGACGATCTCATCGCCACTGCCCTTCACCACAGTGATGTCGAGGGCGCGCACCCGTGTCTGCAAGATGACCTGTGCTGTGGGCGCCGCCCGATCTTGCAAGGCCCCAAACGCCACTTGTGGCGCCGGTGGGGCGACCTCGCGGGCCAGTCGCTGCAGAGTCCATCCGCCGCCTTCTTCCACCTTGTCAGGCACGGTGGGCAGCGGAACGATCCAGCCGATGTTGTCGAAGTCACCCTGATAGCTGAAGGCCGTCATGTAGTGCTCGACCCCGCCGTGCCAGTCCACCAGGGTGGCAGCGCGCTCCAGCCGGATGGCCCCATTGGGGGCGATGAGTGAGCCACACGCGGCGGCGGGTGTCGAGATCAGCACGCTCAGCGCCAGCGCGAGGAGCGCGGAGCCTAACGAAAGTAAG
>DASWAC010000251.1:0-2986 GCA_036391335.1 Ktedonobacterales bacterium | reverse complement strand
CGACAATTTGCTGACGGGGGTGGAGCGCAACATCGCGTATCTGCGGGCGAGCTCGCGGTTCACTTTCGTGCAACACGATATCACGCAGCCGCTCGACCTCGAAGTGGACGAGATCTACCACCTGGCCAGTCCCGCCAGTCCCGTTGGCTATTGGAATCATCCGTTCGAGACCATCGCCGCGAATACGCTCGGCACCCAGCGAATGCTTGCGCTCGCGCAGCGCCACGGTGCGCGCCTGCTCTACACCTCGACCTCTGAGGCCTACGGCGATCCGCTGGTGCACCCGCAGCGGGAAGACTATTGGGGCAATGTGAACCCCGTAGGGGTGCGCGCCTGCTATGACGAGAGCAAGCGGCTGGGCGAGACGCTGACGATGGAATATGTGCGTCGCTACGCGACGAACGCCCGCATCGTGCGTATCTTCAACACCTATGGCCCGCGCAATCAAGTGAACGACGGGCGCATGATTCCGAACTTCATCAGTGGCGCGCTCAAAGGGGAGCCGCTGGTGATCCACGGGACCGGTGGGCAAACCCGGAGCCTCTGCTATGTGGATGACCTGGTGGAAGGACTCATGCTGGCCATGGGTAAGCCCAACACCCAGGGTGAGGTCATCAACCTGGGACATCCCCAAGAGGCCACGGTGCTCGAATGGGCCCAGCTGATCGTGAAGCTGACCAGCTCGTCTTCGACGATCACCCATGTCACTAAGCGCGAGGACGACCCTGACCGCCGCTGCCCAGATATCAGCAAGGCGCGCCGCCTGCTGGGCTGGGAGCCACGGACTGATCCCTCGACAGGACTGACTCAGACCATCGCCTGGTATCGCGATGAGCTGGCGCGCGAGGGCGATCGCGTCGCCTCGGCACGCCAGTAGGCCGCCGTGGTCACCTGGGCGGATTCGACGCTAGCCGGAAAGGCACGCTGGTGATCTGCCTCACATGTGCCCTCGAGCAGGGGTCCTGGCGAGAACCTGCCGGGCCGCGATGTATGCTATACTGGCGCCGCCTCTGACTGTGATGGGACCACGTCACGGCAGAGCGTACGCCGTTCTCATTCTTCCGCCAGATGGAGCCTCGTCAGCATGCGCATAGCCGTGAACGCGCTCAACCTGCGCGATACGTGGTCCAGTGCGGGCCGCTATGCGTATAACCTGTTCCAGGCGCTTGGGATCATTGATGGCTCCAATGACTACCTCCTGCTGAGCCCATGGTTGCTCAAGGACGTTCCCGAAACGCCTAGCACGTTCTCATGGGAGGTCACACCCGTCGGCGGCATTGGTCGCTATAGCGAGCAAGTGGAGCGGCTTCTCTTCGAGCAGCGGACATTTTCAGCCGCCGCTAGGGCGCAGGGCGCCAAGCTGCTCCATGTGCCCTATCTTGGCGCGCCATTGCGCCGGCACCATGTGCCCATCATCCTCTCCGCGCTGGATCTGCATCCTGTCCGCCATCCCGATTCCCGGCACAGCGCGCAGGGGCATGCCTACGCGGGTTTGATGGCCAGCGCCGCCCGCCACGCCGATGCCGTCATCGCCGCGACCTCATTCGCGAAGGCTGAGGTCGTTGAGCTATTGCATGTCAGCCCGCAGAAGGTGCACACGATTCCTAACGCTCCCGATGTGCGCTATGCCAAAGTTACCGAGGCGGATGCGGCGCGAGCAGCCACGAGATATGGGCTGCCGAGGCGATTTGTGATGGCGCTGGGCGGCCTGGATGTGCGCTCGAACCTTGCGAACTTGGTAGGCGCCTTTGCGGCGATGGTCCACCAGCTTGGTGATACCGAGCTGGCACTGGTCACACCTGGGGATCCCGAAGAGCTTGGCTCCAGCTCATCCTATCCAGATTGGCGACCGCTGGCAGACACATTTGGCATCGCGCATCAAGTGCTCTGCATGCCCATTGATGCGGCTGATTATGGCGCCTTATGTGCCGGCGCGGGCTGCGTGGTCTATGTCCCGCTCTATGAGAGCCACGGCGCGCATGCGCTCGACGCGCTCTCAGTTGGGGCTCCGCTGGTCTATTCAGATGTCGGCGCCTTACCAGAGACCGTGGGCACGGCAGGGCTACGCGTGGACCCGTGGAATGTGCGCGAGATGAGCGATGCCATGGCCCAGGTGTTGACCTCCACTGAACGGGCGCGTGACCTTCGCGAGCGTGCCCTGGCGCATGTGAAGCGTTACACCTGGCAGCGCACCGCGGCAGCCACAGCGGGGCTCTACGCGGACATCACCGGCACTCGGCGCGACTGAAACCTTCGCCCTGAGCCGTCATGCACTTCCTCCCTTGAAAACGAGTGGATTATGCTTCTGCACCTGATGAGCGCACAAAGCAACACGAAAAGCGCGGCGACGCGCTCATGAGCATCCTGACGATTTCGCCGACGGCATCGGTTGATTTGCAGCTGCACACCATCTATAGCGATGGCGCCTGGACACCGAGCGAGCTCATTCCCTGGCTGGCGACCCACACTTTCCGTGTGGCAGCGGTGACCGATCACGATACGGTGGCGCATCTCAACGAGGTGCAAGCGCTCGGCAAGCAGCATGGGGTTCACTTGCTCGCGGCGACTGAGCTCACCACCAGCTGGGAGGGCCTGCGAGCTGATGTGCTGTGCTACGCGGGGCAGGCATTCACCGGCGATGCGCTGGCGACGCTGGCTGACCGCACCACCCGGCTGCAGCTGGAAAATACGCACGAGGTACACCGAGCGCTGCTCGCGCAAGGCTATGAGTTCCCACGACAGGCCGATGTGCTGGCGCATCAGTCAGGCGCACTGCGCAGGCCGATCGATAATGCGACGCTACTGTGTGAGCATGGCTATGTGGACTCGATCCGCGCCGGCGTGGGGCTGATGCGCGAGGTAGGCTATGCCTCGATCGCCGCGCCCATCGAAGAGGCGATCGCTGCGGCGCACGCGAGCGGCGCGCTCACACTGGTGGCTCACCCGGGGCGCAACGGCGGCGAGATCAGCCAGTTTGACCCCGATG
>DASWAC010000250.1:0-6479 GCA_036391335.1 Ktedonobacterales bacterium | reverse complement strand
CGCGAGGCTATCGAGAAGATCCCCTTCAACGGGCGCGCCGACGTGCGCATCCTCGACCACCACGTCGAGCTGTGGCCGGCAGACGGGAACGGGACCGGGCAAGAGGAGGGCAAGTGATGGCAATCGCGATCGAGACACCATACGTCGCCGAGGCTGAGCAGATCACGCGAGATTTTCGTGGCGGTGGGAATGTCGTGCATGCGCTGCGCGGGGTGAGTCTGGCGATCAGGCCGGGCGAGCTGGTGATCGTGCGTGGGCGCTCGGGCTCTGGCAAGACGACGCTGCTCAACATCCTCACCGGGCTGGATAACCCCACCCAGGGCCATGTGCGCATCGCCGGGCGCGCTGTGGCCCCGCTGGGCGAGACCGCGCGTGCCCTGCTGCGACGCGAGCATGTCGGCATGATGTTCCAGAATGCGCATCTCATCCCGCTGTTGACAGCGCAGGAGAATGTCGAGGTGCCCTTGCGCTTGAGCCATCTCAAGCCCGCCAGCGCCCGTGCGGAGCGTGCTCATCGCGCACTCGACCTCGTCGGCCTGATGCCCCGGGCGCGACATCGCGGCATGGAGCTCTCAGGCGGCGAGCAGCAGCGAGTGGCGCTGGCCCGCGCCATCGTCGCATCGCCGAGCTTCGTCGTGGCGGATGAGCCCACCGGGAATCTCGACTCACAGACGGCGCGCGACATCGCGGGGCTGCTGCGTGAGCTCGCCCACCAAGAGCGGATGGGCTTCCTGGTCGCAACCCACGATGTCACGCTGGTGAGCACTGCCGACCGCGTGCTGGTGATGCAGGACGGCGTGCTCAGCGAGGCGTAGCGAGGTCACCCGCCGGGTGGGAGGGCCCTACATGCCGGGATTTTGCGCGGGCGGCGGTGGCGTCTGATCGGTTGCGGATGTCCCGCCGAACTGCGACGCGCCGCTCCCCGGGCCAAAGATCGACGCCGTCTGGCTCAGGGGCTCGGCAGGCGCGGAGATGGCGGGAATCCCGGCGTGTGGTGGCACGGAAGGCCCAGCGGACGGCGCCCCCACCGATGGAGTCGGTGCCGCGTCGGAGGGCAGGGGTGTTCCGGCCGCGCGGTTGATGATTTTCGTCAGCGGGCCGAGCAGGTCCATCGGAAGCGGGAAGATGACGGTGCTGTTCTTCTCGCTGGCGATCTCGATGAGGGTCTGCAGATAGCGCAGCTGGAGGGCCGCCGGCTCGGCGGCGATGGTGTGCGCCGCGTCGGCCAGAGTCTGCGCCGAGAGCGCCTCACCCTGCGCTAGCAGCACACGGGCGCGCTTCTCGCGCTCGGCCTCAGCCTGCCGAGCCATGGCGCGCTGCATCGTCTGCGGTAGCTCGACGTCCTTCACCTCGACGGCGGTCACCTTCACGCCCCAGCGCTCGGTGTGCTCGTCGATGATCTCTTGCACGCGCTTATTGAGACGCTCACGCTCCGAGAGCAGCTCATCCAGCTCCGACTGGCCCAGCACATTACGCAGGGTCGTCTGCGCGATCTGCACGGTCGCTCGGTAATAGTCCAGCACGTTGTTCACGGCGTCATTGGGATTCACGACGTAGAAATAGACTACCGCACTCACCCGCACCGTCACGTTATCGCGCGTCACGCCCTCTTGCGGTGGCAGCTCGATCGTGATGATGCGCAGGTCTATCTTGCGCATGGAGCTGATGATCGGCGGGACCCAGAAGACGCCCGGCCCCTTCGCCCCGATGAGGCGGCCCAGCACGAAGATCACGCCACGCTCATATTGGTTCACCACGCGCAGGCCCGAGAGTGCGAAGAAGATGATGATCACGAGCGCGATCGCGATCCCAATGAGCACTCCGTTATCCATGAGGTGTCCTCCGACTTTCGCTCACGACTATTTCTTGGCGGCCTTAGGCGCCGCCTCGACCAACAGCTTCAGCCCCTCGACGCCGCGCACACGCACCGCGTCACCTGGCTCCGCATGCCCGGCGGCATCCGCGAGACGCGCCGCCCAGAGCTCGCCTTGCACGCGCACCCGACCCTCCGGGTGCAGTGCGTCCACCACCTCCGCCAGCTGGCCTTTGAAGCCATCCAGCCCCGTGGTGATGCGTCGCATCTGCGAGCCGATGATATAGCGCAGCACGACGAGCGCGATGATCGCCATCCCGACTGCCGCGCCCACCAGCAGCCACGGATTGAGTGGCCGTGTGCCCGGATTGCCACCGGTGTCGAAGAAGATGAGCGCGCCCACCACCAGGCTGATGATGGCGCCCACCGTGAGGATGCCATGTGTCGGCACGAAGAGGTCAACGGCCAGCAGCACGATGGCCAGCAGCATCAGCGCAAAGCCCGCCCAGTTCGGCGCGAGCGAGCCAGCCGCGAAGAGGAAGAGCAGCAGCGCGATGGCGCCCACCGTGCCGGGCAGGATGGCCCCCGGATGCGCGAACTCGAGGTAGATGCAGACTGCCGCCACCAGGAAGAGCACGAAGAGCACCGTCGGGTCAGTCAGCCAGCCCTGGAGCTGGTCGGCGATGGACTGCTGGATGTCGACGATGGGCAGCCCCGTGCTATGCACCGTATGCATGCTGCCATCCACATAGGTCACCGAGCGTCCCTCGACCTGAGTGAGCAGATCGCTCATGTCAGTGGCACGCAGATCCACCAGATGCTGGCTCACCGCCTCCTGATCGTCATAGGAGGCCGCGTCGATCACGGTGTTTTCGGCCAGAGTGACATTGCGGCCATAGCTCGTCTGCACCTGGCGCACGAACGCCAGGAGGTCATTCTTGATCTTGCGGTCGAGGGTCACGGGCAGGTCACCCCCGCTGGAATCCACCGGGCTCGCCGCGCCGATGCGTGTGGCCGGGGCCATCGCCGCGATGGGCGCTGCCAGCGTGACGAAGGTGCCTGCCGATCCGGCCCGCGCGCCCGAAGGCGAGACATAGACGGCGATGGGCACGTGGCTGGCCAGCTCCTTGACCGTGATGGCCTTCATCGAGTCGAGGTCACCGCCAGGGGTGTCCAGCGTGATGACCAGCAACGAGGCGCCCTCGCGATTTGCCTGATCGATCGCGTTGGAGACGAAGTGGGCTGAGCCGGCGTTGATATCGCCATCGAGGACGATATGCGCCACATGGGGACCGTCGGCGCGGGCACTGTGCCCGCTCAGCACGACGGCGAGGCCTGAGAGCAGCAGCAAGGCGACGGCAAGCGCTGCGCGCATCAGAGGGATGCTAGAGACAGCGCGGCCAGCGTCAGTGTGTGGAAGCCACATAGGAGCTTCCCTCCTGTTCGCGGGGCGTGGAAGCCAGCCACGCTCCTCTCATCACTATTATGCGGCAGATTCGCCAGCATGTCATCTTTCTGACCGCATGCTCGGTCGCACGAGTCACACATGATGGTGTACGCTATACTACGGCTGATTTTCCACGCCCTTCACGATGATGCGAAGGGCTGATGATGAGGAGTTTGCCGTGGCAGGCGAGCAACAGTTCGATCTCGTCGTGATTGGCGCGGGCCCAGGGGGCTACGTCGCCGCGATTCGTGCGGCCCAGCTGGGTGGCCACGTCGCGATTGTCGAGAAGCAATATATCGGCGGCACCTGTCTCAACGTCGGCTGCATCCCGTCGAAGGTGCTCTTGCACATTGCTGAGCTCTACCAGACGCTCCACCATGTGGATGAGATGGGCATCAAGCTGAACGGGACGCCCACGTTTGATATGAGCGTGGCCGTCGCCTATAAGGAGAAGTCGGTCAAGGGGCTCACCGGAGGCGTCGGCCAGCTGCTGAAGGCCAACGGCGTGACCATCTTCGACGGCGCGGCTGAGGTGAAATCGGCGACCCAGGTCTCCGTCGCCCTCAAGGATGGCTCGCGCGCCGAGCTGGTGACGCGCAAGCTCATCCTCGCCAATGGCTCCGTGCCGATTCGCCCGCCGTTCCCCGGCCTCGATGGCAAGAACATCCTTTTCAGCGATGATGTCATGATGATGAAGGATGTGCCAGAGAGCCTGGTGTGCATCGGCGGCGGCGTAATCGCTGTCGAGCTGGCATGCATGTTCGCCGCGCTGGGCACGAAGGTCACCATCGTCGAGATGCTGCCCGCGCTCATCGCGAACGAAGACGCCGAGGTGAGCCAGGCGCTCACCCGCTCGCTGACGAAGCGGGGCATCACGATCGCGCTAAATGCCCGCGTCACCGGCATCACAGACGCCGGCGGTGTGAAGCGTGTCACGGCGACCACGGCCGATGGCGCGATGAATTACGATGGGCAGTATGTGCTGGTCGCGGTGGGTCGTCAGGCGAATCCATCGGGGCTGGACGGGCTGATCAAGGCCGGGCTGGCGATGGATCGGGGACGCGTCGTGGCCAATGAGCGCCTCGAGACGAACATCCCCGGGGTGTATGCCATCGGTGATCTCATCGGCAAGACCTGGCTGGCCCACGTCGCCATGACCGAGGGCGAGGTCGCGGTGGAGAATGCCCTGGGGCACCCATCAAAGATGGATTACGATGTCTTCCCGCGCCCGATCTTCACCTTCCCCGAGGTGGCGGGCGTCGGCCTGACGGAGGCCAGGGCGCGCGAGCTGCGACCCAATGAGGAGATCAGCATCGGCAAGTTCCCCTGGGCGGGCAATAGCAAGGCCAAGGCGCTCAACGAGACTGAGGGCTTCGTGAAGGTGATCGTGGGGAAGCACGGCGAGATCCTTGGCGCATCGATCTTCGGACCCGACGCGACAAACCTCATCAGCGAATATTCACTGGCGATGCGCTCGGAGCTCACGATCGACGAGGTCATCGCGACGATTCACCCGCACCCGACGTATAGCGAGGCGCTGCATGAGGCCACCCTCGCCGCCGAGGGCCGCCCGATCCACATCTACCAGCGACCGGCCGCCGCCCGGCGGTAACGGCAGCCGCACTCGAGGCGTCACCCATTGTCCCCTCTCTATCGTTGATGGAGAGGGGCTTTCGCATCGCCATCTTCCGCGGGTAAGATCACGCAGAGTGGCAGGAACGTCTGAGAGATGACTCACCCTCATCGGCTCACCGCATCCTATGGCATGCGGTCATACGCGGGCAGGGTGAGGAACTCGGCGAACTCGTCGGCGGTGGCGAGCCGGTCGAAGATGTCGTGCGCGGCCTCCAGGTGCTCGGGAGCATAGCGCATCTGGCCCTTGCCCTCACGCAGGGGAGCCATCTCCTCGTCCAGGAGCGCGCGATAGAGCTCCGGTGTCACCTTGCGACCATCATCGAGCGCGGCCTTCGGATGGTGGAGCCACTGCCAAACCTGCGCGCGTGAGATCTCGGCGGTGGCGGCGTCTTCCATCAGGTTATAGAGAGGCACCGCGCCCAGCCCACCCAGCCACGCGGCGAGATATTGCACGCCCACGCGCAGGTTCGTGCGCAGTCCCGCCTCGGTGATCGTGCCGCCTGGCGTGGCCAGCAACTCTGGCACCGTCACCGAGACATCCTCGCGGCGCTTCTCGATCTGGTTCGCCTGCGGCATGTGCTCATTGAAGACCTCCAGGGCGACGGCAACCAGCGCGGGGTGCGCTACCCACGTGCCATCGTGCCCATCCGTGGCCTCGCGCACCTTGTCGGCCCGCACCTGGGCAAACGCGGCGTCGTTGAGCGCGGGATCCCCCTTCACGGGAATGAAGGCCGACATGCCGCCCATCGCGTGGATGCCCCGGCGGTGGCAGGTCTTGATCACCAGCAGCGAATACGCACGCATGAAGGGGGTCGTCATCGTCACCTGGGCGCGGTCGGGCAGGAGGAACGCCTCGTCCTTCCGGCGCTTCTTGATCGCGCTGAAGATATAGTCCCAGCGGCCACAGTTGAGCCCGGCGGAATGGTCTTTCAGCTCCCAGAGAATCTCGTTGAGCTCGAACGTCGCGGGCAGGGTCTCGATGAGCACCGTCGCGCGGATCGTCCCATGAGGAATGCCAAGGGCCTGCTGTGCGTGGACGAAGACGTCATTCCACAGCCGGGCCTCCAGGTGGCTTTCCATCTTCGGCAGGTAGAAATATGGGCCGGTAGCGCGGCTCATCAGCTCTCTCGCGTTATGGAAGAAGTAGAGCCCAAAGTCGAAGAGCGAGCCAGAAACTGGCTTCCCATCCACCTGTACGTGCTTTTCCACCAGATGCCAGCCACGCGGCCGCACTAGCAGCGTCGCGGTCGTCTCGTTGAGGCGATATTCCTTCCCATCGGGATTGGCGAACGTGATGGTGCGGCGCACCGCATCGCGCAGGTTGATCTGCCCGGTGATCACGTTCTCCCACAGGGGGGCGTTGGCATCCTCGAAATCCGCCATGAAGACCTTCGCGCCGGAGTTCAGCGCGTTGATGATCATCTTGCGATCCACCGGCCCGGTGATCTCGACACGACGGTCCAGGAGGTCAGCCGGAATCGGCGCGACGGTCCACTCGCTCTCGCGCATCTCACGCGTCTCGGGCAGGAAGTCGAAGGTCGCGCCGGCATCCAAGGCGGCCTGGCGCTCAGCGCGCTTGTCCAG